>JACOVB010000405.1 GCA_016177555.1 Candidatus Rokuibacteriota bacterium | reverse complement strand
GTGGCGTGCATGCACGCGAAGAGAGATCCCCGCATCTGGCAGCGGCGTGTGGACCGCTAACTTCAGGATTCAGCGGACCGGGCGCTCGCGGTGCTCGCACCTCGGCCGCTGATCCTGGGCGTTGGGCCGACAACGGACACGATTCTGGTGACCCACAGGAGTAGCATCGATCGGAGGGAGTTTGACCTATGCGCACCTTCAACATCGTCGTCGAGCGAGACCCGGACACCGGGCTGTACGTGGGCTACGTGCCAGGCTGGCCCGCTGCCCACAGTCAGGGGGAGGGCCTCGACGAACTGCGGCAGAATCTTCAAGAAGTCGTGGAGATGCTCCTCGAAGATGGCGAGCCGAAACTCGAGTCTGAATTTGTTGGTATCCAGACGATCCAGGTGGCGTAACGGTGGAGTCGATTCCGGTCCTCCCCCGAGAGCCCGGGCCTGATACCCCAGCACCCGCCCGCCGCGACGGGGCAGGGGAGCGAGGGCGAGCGTGGAACGCCGCGAGAGCCTTTGGCCCGGAGCCATCCTGCTCCGCTGCGGGGCCGTGGGCACGGGGCGCGCGGAGGGGTGGGGTCCCGAGGCCGCGGTGGGGTCCCGGCGAGTGTCATGGAGGGCGTCCAAGGGGCGAGCGGAGGGGCGGGGCGACGTGATCGCCGCGGGGACGGGTGGGGGGCGGCGTCTAGACTATTTCTCTGGGGCGTTCGGCCGTGAGGCCCGCGCGGATCAGCGCGACACGGCGCGGGCGGGGGCGGACCAGGGCCCGCGGGCGCCGGAGGGCGGCGTCAGTAGACCTGGGGCGCGCGGTACTCGCCGAATACCTCCCGCAGGACCCCGCAGATCTCCCCCATGGTCGCGTAGGTCTTCACGGCTTCGACCAGGACGGGCAGCAGGTTCGTCGCCGACGCCGCCGCGGATCTGAGCTCCTCCAGCGCGCGGCGCACCCGCGCGCTGTCGCGCGTCTCCCGGAGCGATTTCAGCGCCGCCGCCTGCTCGGCCTCGAAGCCCTCGGCGTGGCGGTGCAGGGCGAATGAGGGTGGCGGCGCCTCCTCGACGAATCGGTTGACGCCGACCACGACCTCCGTGCCGGCCTCGACGCGCTGCTGGTACGCCCAGGCCGCCTCGGCGATCTGCGCATGCACCCAGCCCGAGTCGATCGCTCGCACCATGCCTCCCTCGCGCTCGATCTGTCCCATCAGCGCGGTGGCGCGGGCCTCGATCTCGCCGGTGAGCGACTCCACGTAGTAGGACCCGGCCAGGGGATCGACCGTCTCGGTCACGCCGGCCTCGTACGCCAGCACCTGCTGGGTGCGGAGCGCGAGGCTGACGGACTTCTCGGTGGGCAAGGCGAGGGCCTCGTCGTAGGCGGCCGTGTGGAGCGACTGGACGCCTCCGAGGATCGCCGCCAGCGAGTTGAGGGTGACCCGGACGATGTTGTTCTCGGGCTGCTGCGCCGTCAGCTGGCTCGCGCCGGAGCCGGCGCCGGTGCGGAACTTCCAGCTATCCGGCTTGCGGGCGCCGAAGCGCTCCCGCATCAGCCGGGCCCACAGGCGGCGCATGGCCCGGAACTTCGCGGCCTCGCGGAAGATGTCGGTGCCGGCCGTGAAATTGAAGGCGAACCGCGGCGCGAAGTTGTCGACGGCGAGGCCCCGGTCCACGGCGGCCTGCACATAGGTGCAGGCGTCGGCCAGCGCGAAGGCCACCTCCTGCACGAGGGTGGAGCCGGCTTCACGCATGTGATACCCGCACACGTTGATGAAGTTCCAGCGAGGCAGCGCGCCGGCGCAGTACTCGATGATGTCCGTGACGAGCCGCAGCGACGGCGCCGGCGGGAAGATGTACGTGCCGCGCGCGATGAACTCCTTGAGAATGTCGTTCTGGGTGCTGCCCGACAGGCGCTCGAGCGGCAGCGCCTGTCGCTCGGCCAGCGCCACGTACATGGCCAGGATGACGGCCGCCGGCGCGTTGATGGCGTTGGCGGGACTCACCTGCCCCAGCGGGATCCCGTCGAAGAGAACCTCGAGATCGCGGAGCGAGTTGACGGGGACGCCAACCCGGCCGACCTCGCCGCGGGCCCGCGGGTGGTCGGAATCGTAGCCGTGCTGGGTGGGCAGGTCGAAGGCGACGTTGATCCCGACCATGCCGCGCTCGAGCATGTAGCGAAAGCGCTCGTTGGTCTCCTGCGCCGACCCGAAGCCCGCGTACTGTCGCATCGTCCAGAGCCGCTCGCGGTACATCGCGGGGTGAATCCCCCGCGTGAAGGGATACTGGCCGGGCACCCCGAGGTCGCGCAGGTAATCGAAGCCCGTCTCCACGAGATCGGCGGGCGTGTAGAGCGACCGGGGCTCGACGTCGCCGCCCGACGCCTGCCCGGCCTGGCGGATCTCCTCGATCTTGTCCTTATCGAACATCGGCCACCCCCTCCTGCGGCGGCTCGGCCCGCCGCACCCCGAACGGCGCCCGCCAGCGGCGGGCCAGCCCCACGAGCCCCCCGGGCAGGCAGAGGATCGCGAGGATCATGACCACCCCGTAGTCGAGCAGATTCGCCGCTCCGAACCGCGTGCGCAGATACTCGCCCGCCAGCGTCAGCACCACCGCGCCCACCACGGGGCCGGCCACGGTGTAGAGCCCGCCGAGGATCGGCATGATCTGCGC
>JACOVB010000384.1 GCA_016177555.1 Candidatus Rokuibacteriota bacterium | reverse complement strand
AGCTCGAGGCCGCCATCGCGCGCTTCCTCGGCACCGAGGAGGCGATCCTCTACACCTCCTGCTTCGACGCCAACGGGGGACTGTTCGAGGCGCTCCTGGACGAGTCCGACGCCGTCATCTCCGATGCGCTGAACCACGCCTCCCTCATCGACGGCATCCGCCTCTGCCGGGCGCAGCGCCACCGCTACGAGCACGGCGACATGGCCGATCTCGAGCGCCGCCTGAACGAGACGCGGGCGGCCCGGACGCGGCTCATCGCCACCGACGGGGTCTTCTCCATGGATGGCGACGTGGCGCCGCTCCGCGAGATCTGCGACCTGGCCGACCGGTACGACGCGCTGGTGATGGTGGACGACAGCCACGCCACCGGTTTCTTCGGCCCCACGGGCCGCGGCACGGCCGAGCACTGCGGTGTCGCCGGGCGCGTGGACATCATCACCT
The DNA here is from genome assembly GCA_016177555.1 of Candidatus Rokuibacteriota bacterium. Next base: position 6,293 of record JACOVB010000384.1, on the reverse strand, counting down.
CCACGCTCGGCAAGGCCCTCGGCGGCGCCAGCGGCGGCTTCACCGCCGGCCGCGGCGAGGTCGTCGCCCTCCTGCGCCAGCGCTCGCGCCCCTACCTCTTCTCGAACACGCTGGCGCCGGCTCTCGTCTGCGCCTCGCTCACCTGCCTCGAGATGCTCTCCGCCACGACATCCCGCCGCGACAGGCTCGAGGCCAGCACGCGCTGGTTCCGGCGCGCCATGACCGAGGCCGGCTTCGCCATCCGCCCCGGTGAGCACCCCATCATCCCCATCATGCTGGGAGATGCGCATCTCGCGCATCGGATGGCCACCGACCTGCTGGACGAGGGGATCTACGTGGTGGGCTTCTCCTATCCGGTCGTGCCCAGAGGCCAGGCCCGCATCCGCGTGCAGGTCAGCGCCGCCCACGAGCCCGCCCACCTCGAGCGCGCCGTGGCCGCCTTCGTCAAGGTGGGCCGCGCCCTCGGCGTCCTCTGACCCCCGCGCCCGGCAGGCCGCTCATGAAGGTCCAGATGCAAGGCGGCGCCCGACGGCCGCACGCGAGGCGTACTTCCTGTACGTTGAGCGTGCGGCCGAGGGCGCCGTACCTCGGCAGATGGGCCGTCTTCAGCAGCCCGCTACCGGGCGAGCCAGACCTTCATGAAGGTGTTGTTGTCATAGGTGGTCACGCCCGGCTTGTAGTTGCGCAGCCGCTTGTCCTGGAAGAACCAGCCCTCCACCCAGGCCACCGCGATGGACGCGTGGTCGCCCCGGCCGAGGATGTGGCGCTGGAGCTCCCAGTAGAGGGCCTTGCGCTTGTCGCGGTTCGACTCCTTGAGCGCGCGCTCGGCCAGCTCGTCCACCTTGGGGTCAGACCAGCGGCCCCAGTTGCTGCCCGCCTGGGTGGTGTAGGCGATGTGGAAGACCCCGGACGGGTCGTTGACGTCCATGCTCCGGTCCTGGGTGGCGATGATGGTGAAGTCGCCCTTGCCAAAGGCCGCGAAGCCGGCCGCACTCTCGTGGGTCTTGAGCGTGCCGCGGATGCCGATCCGCCGGAGCTGGGCCAGCACGAGCTGCGCCCTGTCCACGTAGTTGCCCACCGAGCGCGTGGCCACCTCGATGTCGAGGCCTCCCGGGTGGTGCTTCTCGACCAGCCGCTTGGCCTCGGCCACGTCTGCGTCCTTGGGCTGGCGGCAGCCCGGCAGCTTGTTGACCTCGTCCAGCGGCAGGGCGAAGTCGCCGAGCAGCTTCGGATCGAGGAGGGCGCAGGGCACGCCCGCGCCCTCCAGCGCCTTGGCGACCAGATCCTGCCGGTCGATGGCGAGGTTGACGGCGCGCCGGAGGTCCGGATTGTTGAACGGCGGCTTCGTGGAGTTCAGGTAGATCAGGAAGAGGGTGTTGATCGACGTCTGGAAGATCTCCACGTCGTCCCGCGCGCGCCTGAGCTCGTCGGCCTGCGTCTTCCGCATGGCCGGCCAGGCATCCCAGAGCATGATCTTGCTCGCCTTGGCCGCAGCCACCTGGGTGGGCCCGCCCACCAGGATGAACTGCTTGACGCCGTCGAGATACGGGAGCCCCGGGAGGAAGTAATTCGGGTTGCGCTCCCACTCGATCACGCTGCCGCGCTCGTACTTCTTGAACTTGAACGGGCCCGTGCCGATCTGCGCCTCGGGCGCGTTGAGGTCGCCGTACTTGGCCAGCACGTGCTTGGCCGCGATCCGGCACCAGGCCGAGGCCACCGAGGGCAGGAATGGCGCCGCCGGGAACTTGAGCTGGAACGTCACCGTGTTCGGGTCCACCGCCTCGACGCTCGCCACCATGGGCTTGAGCGAGGCGCCGCACTTGGGGCTCTTGAAGTCCGGGTGCAGGACCCGGTCGAAGCTCGCCTTGACGTCGGCCGAGGAGAAGGGCTGGCCGTCGTGCCACTTCACGCCCTTGCGGAGGTGGAAGGTGTAGGTCTTCCCGTCGGCGGACATGCTCCAGCGCTCGGCGAGATCGCCGATGACCTTGGCCGGCTCCTCGGGATCATAGTGGAGGAGCCCGCTGTAGACACCCGCCGTGGCCTGCTGGACGACCAGCGGCGACTCGGCGTGGACATCCAGCCGGCCGGGATCCCCGTAGTCGAACCACGTGAGCACGCCGCCCATCCGCGGCTTCTCCTGACCCATCACGCCCGGGGCGCCCAGCGCGGTGAGCAGCAGCAGTCCAGCGATCACGGCGGTCGCTCGTGAGGTCCTCATGGCGGTCTCTCCTTTCGGTCCCGGCTAGCCGAGACCCCCGCGCAGGCGCGGGTCGGTGACATCGCGGATCGAGTCCCCCAGCAGGTTCAGCCCGAACACGGCCAGGCTGATCGCCAGGCCAGGAAAGAATACCATCCACGGCGCCGTCTCGATGGCCTGCACGCCGGCCGTGAGCATGCCCCCCCAGGAGGGCTCGTCCGGCGGGGCGCCCGCGCCGATGAAGGACAGCGAGGCCTCCACCACGATGGCGTAGGACACGTTGGTCGTGAGGAGCACGATGTAGCTCGCGAGACAGTTCGGGATCAGGTGGCGGAAGATGATCCGCCAGTGCGAGCCGCCGGCCGCCCGCGCCGCCTCGATATAGGGCGCCGCCGCGATGCCCAGCGCGACGGCGCGAACCGTCCGGGCCGCCGTGGGCGTGAGCAGGATGATCAGGGCCAGGATCACGTTGGTCACCGACTGGCCGAGCGCGGCCATCAGCGCCAGCGCCAGGATGATGGGCGGCAGCGCCATGAGGCTGTCCACCACGCGCTGACTGCCGAGATCGCTGATCCCGCCGAAGTAGGCCGTGGCCACGCCCCACAGCGCGCCGAGGGTGATCCCGACGACGACCGAGGCCAGCCCCACGTAGAGGGACAGCCGCGCTCCCCAGATCACGCGGCTGAGCACGTCGCGCCCCACCTGGTCCGTGCCCATGGGAAATTCCCCGCTCGGGGCGAGGTACGGGGCGAAGGCCGTCTCTTTGGGCCCATGGGGGGCCAGTTGCGGGGCGAGGACCGCCACGGCGACCAGCGCGAGCACCACCAGGGCGCCGGCGGTGCCGAGGGGCTGGCGGAGGGCGAAGCGGCCGGCGGCAGCGAGCATGTCAGGCGTACCGGATCCGCGGATCCAGCCAGGCGTACGCGAGATCCACGACGAGGTTCACGGCGAGGAACACCAGCGCCATCACGAAGATCATCGCCTGCACCGTCGGGTAGTCCCGCTGGCTCACCGCCTGGACCAGCGCCGTGCCCATGCCGGGCACGACGAAGATCAGCTCCATGATGACGAGCCCGCCGAGCAGCCGCCCCCCCCACCACCCGATGAAGGTCACCACGGGCAGGAGCGAGTTCCGCAGGGCGTGCCGATACACCACCGCTCGTTCCCTCAAGCCCTTGGCGCGCGCCGTGCGGACATAGTCCTGGCGGATCACCTCGAGCATCTCGGAGCGCGTGAGCCGGGAGATGGGCGCGCTGATGTAGTACGCCTGGCAGAGCGCCGGCCAGATCAGCTGCTTGAGATTCTCCAGGGGGTTCTCGGTGAAAGACACGAACTCCAGCGGCGGCATCCAGCGGAAGATCCGGCCCAGGCCGTAGAGGATCAGGGCGCCGGTGACGAAGAGCGGCAGGCTCAACCCGCTCAGGCTCACGACCCGCGCCAGGTAGTCGAGCGCGCCGTTCTGGCGCACGGCCGAGACGACGCCGAGGGGAACGGCCCAGACCACGGCGATGGAGAGCGTCAGGAGCGCGAGCTCGATGGAGCGCGGGACGCGCTCGCGGAGAATGTCGCTCACCGGCCGGCGCTGCATGTAGGACTGGCCGAAATCGCCGCGCAGCGCGCCGCCCATCCAGGCCAGGTACTGGACCACGACGGGGCGGTCCAGCCCGAGCTCCTGCCGGATCTGCCGGATCTGCTGGTGCTGGATCGCGCTCGACTCCGAGCCGCTCTGGTAGACGAGGATCTCGGCGATGTCGCCGGGGACGAGCCGCATCAGCACGAAGATCAGGATCGAGACCCCGAGGAGCGTGGGGACGAAGAGCACGAGGCGGCGGAGCACATAGGTGCGCATCGGGTGGCGGGTATGCTAACGGCGCGGGGTCAGCCGCGTCAAGGACCGAGGGGACGCGGCGCCCATGCGGGCGTCAGCGCGGGTCGGCACCTCCTGTGCCGGGGGCGGCGCGCGCCCCTCGGCGGCCCCCTACAGCCCCTCGAGCACCATCACCCGGTAGGCCTCGGCGGCGTCCAGGCCCCGCGGCTTGCCCTGCTCGCGGGCCCAGGCCGCGAGCATCTCGGCCGGGTCCCAGTCGCCCATCTGGCTCTTGTGCTCGCGCAGCGCCGCGAGCTTCACCGGAAGCGTGGTGGAGATATCCACGAAGGTATCGGGACGGTCCGCACCGTGGACGAAGATGCGCGAGACGTGGTGCGGCTCGAGCCCCTCGTCGAGCAGCTCGGGGAAGATCAGCCGCGTCTCCGCCGAGGGAAACACCGCGTCCAGCGCGGCGTCCGCCGCCGCCCGGTGGTCCGGGTGGTTGAGGTAGCTCTTGCCGTAGAAGCGCACCGTCGGGTCGCCGCAGACCGCGGCGTCGGGCCGGTGGCGGCGGACGAGGCGCGTCAGCTCCCGCCGCAGCGCCATGGTGGGCTCGAGCATTCCGTCCTCGTAGCGGAGGAAGATGGTCTCGGCCACGCCCAGCACCTGGCACGCCCGTCTCTGCTCGTCCTCGCGGAGCGCCGCCAGCCGCGCCCGTGTCATGTCGGACGGCGTCGCGTGGTTCGACCCCGCCCCGCCGCTCGTGATGCACACCGTGACGATCCGGCTCCCCGCCCGCGCCCATCCGGCGAGCGTCCCGCCCACGGTGAACTCCTGGTCGTCCGGGTGCGCGTGAATGCTCAGGACGCAGGCCGGCGCAGGGGGCTCGGCGGCGGTCCGGTGCCGGCGCGCGCCGCGCTCAGGGATGCCGGGGGTCGGGGTCGTGTGAGGTCGCTTCGGGGCCATGTCGCACCAGGCCGCGGTGTCCGGGAGTCCCCCGGCTCCTGCCGCGAGCGTCGCGAGGGCTCTTGAGTGTCCTATGCGCCTTCGACGCCGTTCACGATTTTTTCGCCTTCCTGGATCCGGGGCGGGGCCCGGGGCGGCCCGAGCGGGCTCGGGCGGGGGAGGCGTTCCGGGGCGCGGGCGCCGCCTCGACCGTGAGGTCGAGCACCGAGTTGTCGCTCCCGAATTCGTTGGGCGCGTATGCGTCCGCCGCCGAATCGTTGTGCCACTCGCCACGATCGTCGCGGTAGCGGAACTGGTACCTCCGCCCGGCGTCCAGCATCAGGACCGCGCTCCACGAGCCGTCCGCTTCGCGGACCAGGGGTGTGGCAGTCTCGCTCCAATCGTTGAAATCGCCCAACAGCGACACGGCCGTGACGCCTTCCAGCGCGGGCATGGCAAAAGTGACGCGGACCTTGCCGCGCGGAAATTTACGTTTGTGGAGCATGCCGGCCTCCTGCCCGCGGCCATTATCTCAGCGCGGGACAAGACAAAGCGGGCGCAGTCGGGCAGGCCGTTTGTGCTGCCTTTCTTCCCCGTTTCGGAGTCGGTGCCGGGCGTCGGGGTGAGGGCAGTGACGGGGCACCGCTTACAATGGTCGCATGGGCGACGCGATCATCGTGACGGACACGGTGCGCATCCCGCCGTCGGCGCTCACCGTCCACGCCGTCCGGGCCTCGGGTCCGGGCGGCCAGAACGTGAACAAGGTCGCGACCAAGATCGAGCTGCGCGTGGACCTCGCCGCGGTGGAGGGACTGTCCGACGCCGCCCGCGCCCGCCTGCGCGGCCTCGCCCGCCACCGCCTGGATGCCGCCGGCCGGCTGGTGGTGACGAGTCAGGCGACGCGCACCCAGGCGCGCAACCTGGAGGACGCGCGGGCCAAGGTCGCCGCCCTCGTCCGGGCCGCCCTCGCCCCGCCCCGCCGGCGGGTGAAGACGGCACCGCCTATCAGCGCCGGCCAGCGGCGGCTGACGGGGAAGAAGCGCCGGGGGACCGTGAAGCGCTGGCGGGCGCGGCCGGGCGAAGGCGACTGAGCTCGTGACCGGGCGCGCGATCGATCTCGAGGGTGGGGTGAGGCGTTCGGGCGCCGTGTCCTTCCCAGGCGAGGGGGCCGGCGACGGCGGCCGGTGGCCGCCCGAGTCGAGCCTGCTCATCCCGGAGATCGCTGAGGCCGAAGCGGGACGGCGGGACGAAGAGCCCAGGCGTCCGCCCCTGGCGTTTCGGCGCTGCTGTGTCCTATGCTGTCATACCTGATCCCGATTCTGTGCACAGCCAGGGCCGGGAAGT
>JACOVB010000383.1 GCA_016177555.1 Candidatus Rokuibacteriota bacterium | reverse complement strand
CACTTCTTGTGCTGGTGGACGAACTCGATGGGGTCCTCGATGGTCATGATGTGCTCGCTGCGCTCGGAGTTGATCTTGTCCACCATGGCGGCGAGGGTCGTGGATTTGCCCGAGCCCGTGGGGCCCGTGACCAGGATCAGGCCCTTGGGCCGATCCGACAGCTGCTCGACGATGGGCGGCAGCGCGAGATCCGAGAACGTCCGGATCTTGAAGGGGATGACGCGGAGGGCCGCCGCGACGGCGCCGCGCTGCCGGTAGACGTTGCACCGGAAGCGCGCCAGCCCCTGGATTCCGAAGGAGAGATCCAGCTCGTTCTCCTCCTCGAACTTCTGCTTCTGTCCCTCGTTGAGGACGCTGTAGGCCAGCCGCTGGGTGTCCTGCGGCATCAGCACCTCGAACTGGTTGAGCGAGGTGAGCTTGCCGTGCAGGCGGATCTGCGGGTAGGTGCCGGTCGTGATATGCAGATCCGACGCGCCCCGCTCGATCAGGATGGTGAGCAGATCGTGCATTGTCGCGGCCATTGGGTTACCTCGTGTCCGGCGTGGGCTCGGGCGGCATCATCCCAGCGTCACCCGGAGCACTTCCTCCAGGGTGGTCACCCCGTCGATCACCTTCTGCAGGGCGTTCTGCCGGAGCGTCTTCATGCCCTGCGTCAGGGCCAGCTGGAGGATCTCCGCGGTGGGCGCGTTTCGCAGGATCAGCTCCCGGAGCTCGTCGCCGATCGGCATGACCTCGTAGACGGCCACGCGCCCCTTCATGCCCGTGAAGCTGCACGTGTGACAGCCCTTGCCCTTGTAGAACTGCACCTTGCCGAGCCCCTGGGGCACGTGGCCGTAGGGCACCAGGCTCTCCTCGTCCGCCTCGTACGGCTGCTTGCAGTCCTTGCAGATCTTGCGCCCGAGGCGCTGAGCCAGGATCAGCGTCAGCGCCGAGGAGACGAGGAAGGGCGGAATCCCCATGTCGAGGAGCCGGGCAACGGTGCCGGGGCAGTCGTTGGTGTGCAGCGTGCTGAGAACGAGGTGACCCGTGAGGGCCGCGCGGATGCCGATCTGGGCCGTCTCCAGGTCGCGCGTCTCGCCGACGAGGATCACGTCGGGGTCCTGGCGCAGGAAGGAGCGCAGCGCGGCGCCGAACGTCCGCCCGATCCCCTCGTTGATCTGAACCTGGTTGACGCCCTTGAGGTTGTACTCCACCGGGTCCTCGGCCGTCATGATGTTGACGTCGGGAGAGTTGATCGTGTGGATGGCCGAGTAGAGGGTGGTGGTCTTGCCCGAGCCGGTGGGCCCCGTGATGAGGATCATCCCGTACGGCTGGTGGATCGCCTTGTTGAACTGCTCGAGGCTCCACGCGTCGAAGCCGAGCATGGTCAGGTCCAGCTGGAGCGACTCCTTGTCCAGGATGCGCAGGACGGTCTTCTCGCCGAAGATCGTGGGGAGCGTGGAGACGCGGAAGTCGATCTCGCGCTGGTTGTAGCGCAGCTTGATGCGTCCGTCCTGGGGGAGCCGCCGCTCGGCGATGTCCATGGTCGACATGATCTTGACGCGGGAGGTGAGCGCCGTCTCCAGGCGCTTGGGCGGGGTCATGATCTCGTGGAGCACGCCGTCCACGCGGAAGCGGACACGGAAGACCTTCTCGTACGGCTCGAGGTGGATGTCCGACGCCCCCCGCCGGATGGCGTCCACCAGGATCATGTTCACCAGCCGCACCACCGGAGCCTCGTCCGCCGACTCCTTCAGCTCGAAGATGTCGGCCTTCGCCCACGATTCCTCGTCGCCCTCGACGACCTCGACGTCGCCGGCTGTCCCCTCCATCTCCGAGATGACCTCGGCCATCCCCGAGCCCTGCGCCTCGTAGAGTCGGTCGAGGGCCTTGCGGATGGCGCCCTGGGCGGCGACGACCGGGATGACCTGGAGGTTGGTCATGAACGTCTTCGGTGATGACGCTGTGGCGGATGAGGATCGAGCCGAGCTTCTCGTTGTTGCCCTTCTGCTCGGTGAGGGCGCGCTGGAGCTGCTCCTGGTTGATGAGACCTTCGCGAACCAGGAGGTCCCCGAGACGCCGGCTAACCGGTTGTCCGAGTTTCGGTTCCGCCATCACGTCCGGGCCCGCTCGAGGGGTCCGGTCCGGTTATTGTACTCCACCGGCCTTTTTCAGCACATCGGTAAAAGCCTTGAGGGCCTCGTCCTGGTACACGACGAACAGGATCTTCTGAAGCGTCGACTTGCCCCCCTTGAGGTGCTCCACGATGGCGGTCACCATGGCCTCGGCCGACTTGTCGGGCGGGACTCCACCGACCCCGCTGCCGAGGGCCGGGAAGGCGATGGAGGACAGCCGATGTTTCTCGGCGATCGTGAGACTCGACCGGGTTGCCGCGGCGATCTTTTCCGGGTCCGTCTTGAGATCGCTGCCCATGGTGGCGGCATGGATGACGTGCGTGGCCGCCAGGTTGCCGGCCCCGGTGAGCACGGCCTCTCCCACCTCGATGGGGCCCTGTCTCACCGCATCCTCCTCGATGACCGTGCCGCCCCTGCGCTTGATGGCTCCCGCGACGCCGGCGCCCATCCAGAGCTGGGAGTTGGCGGCATTGACGAGAGCGTCGACCTCGGCCTCGGTGATGTCGCCGCGGGCCACGGAGAGGGTGGTGGACCCGAGCTTGACCTTCATGGCGCGCTCCCGGAACCGGTCTCGCGTCCGGGCTCGCGGGACTTCACGCCCTCCCAGGCCTGGTCGAGCTCCCGTAGCGACGCCTCGCCCACCGTGCGGCCCGTGGCCCTCATCGCGGCCTCCACCTCCCTGAAGCGACGGGTGAACTTCTCGGCGGCCTGTCTCAGGCAGTCCTCGGCATCGACGTCGAGGAGCCGGGCCGCGTTGACGATGGAGAAGAGCAGGTCGCCGAGCTCCTCGCGGACCTGGCCGGCATTGCCCTGCGCGGCGGCGCGGTCCAGCTCCAGCACTTCCTCGCGCACCTTGGCCCATGCGCCCGACCAGTCGGGCCAGTCGAAGCCACTCCGTCCGGCCTTGACCTGCAGCCGCTGGGCTCTGAGCAGCGCCGGGAGACTGCGCGGGACGCCCTCCAGGGCCGAGCGGGGCTCCCCCTCGGGCCCGCGTTCCCCCCGCTTGATGCGCTCCCACTGGCTGAGCGCCTCCTTGGCATTGGACACGGCGCCGTCGCCGAAGACGTGCGGGTGCCGGCGGACCATCTTGTCACGAAGCCGCCCGAGCAGGTCGGCCATCGCGAACTCGCCCTGCTCGCTCGCTACCTGGCAGTGGAACACCACCTGAAAGAGCACGTCGCCGAGCTCCTCCATGATGTGGTCGGTGGAGCCCTCGTCGATGGCCTCCAGGGCCTCGTAGGCCTCTTCGATCAGGAAGGGTTTGAGGGACGCTCGCGTCTGCTCGCGGTCCCACGGGCAGCCGCCCTCGCCCCTGAGGCGAGCCATGACGGAGAGCAGGGAATCGAAAAGGGCGCCGGCGGAGTCAGCCATGGACGATCCTGGAGGTGAGCGGCATTATACACAACAGCGCCGGTTCCTTGTAAGGACTTCGGTGCACATGCTAGCTTCGAGCCGACGGTGCTCCACGCGCGCCCCTCTCCTCGGGAGGTCGCGGCTGGCGGCGCCGGAACGTCCCACACAGGCACAACCCCGGGAGAGCGATCGCATGGCCGACGACGAAGAGAGCTTCAAGGTCACGGACCGCCGGGGCCTGCAGCGCGAGTTCACGGAGAACCCGGTGCTGGCCCCAGCCCAGGCCCCAGCGCCCCCTTCACCACCCGGCGCCGCCGCCCCGTCATCGACTGGCCCCGCGGGCGCCGACCAGGCTCGGCAGCCTGCCGGGGAGAGTGATCTGAGCGGCCTGTTCATCATGTTCGCCAGCTCGGGGCTGATCGGTCTCGGAGCGGCCCCGGACCCGATGACCGGGCAGCCACGACTCGACTTGGAGCAGGCGCATGAGGCCATCGAGACCCTGCTGCTGCTCCGCACCAAGACCGAGGGCAATCGCACCGAGGAGGAGAGCCGGCTCCTCGAGGACATCCTGTACGACTTGCAGCTGCGATTCGTCCAGGCCAAACGGAGGGGTGGCCGACCCGCTTGAGGCCCCGGCGAGCTGGCCTCAGCGCGTGCTGATGACCGCTCGCCCGTCCTCGAGGGTGATGCCCTGGACGACCGCAGGCACCTGCCATCGCAGTAGCCTCCCCCCGGTGGACCCGAGCATGACTGGCAGCAGCCATGTCCCCACCGGCTGCTTCCCGAGAGCGAACTCCGCGAGGTCCACCTTTCCGTAGCTCCTGGTCGTGCCGGCCGATCCCGGCTCGAGCACGATCCGCCCCTTGACCGTCACCCACAC
>JACOVB010000382.1 GCA_016177555.1 Candidatus Rokuibacteriota bacterium | reverse complement strand
TCCGACGACATCCTCCCCGCGCTTCGCAAGGCGGGCGTGAGTGAGGATCAGATCGAGCAGATGCTTGTCCGCAACCCGCGGGCGATCTTCGAGGCGTCGTATCGCTGACGTGATGCCCTCCGGGCCGCCGGAGGTTCACGGACACTGTGCGCCCGGGTTCGAACCGCTTCGCGGGGCACTGTCCGAGATCCTCGCGGCGGGCTCCGAAGTCGGCGCCGCGCTCGCGGTCTACGTGGACAAGCACGCGGTGGTCGACCTGTGGGGCGGCTACGAGGACGCTGCGAAGACGCGGCCGTGGACCGCCGATACCATCGTGAATCTCTACTCCATCGGGAAGGCCGTTACCGCCGTCTGCGCGCTCCGTCTGGTCGCTGCCGGCGCACTCGATCTCGATGCCCCGGTCTCCCGCTACTGGCCCGAGTTCGCCCAGGCCGGCAAGGCGCAGCTCCCCGTGCGCTTCCTGTTGACGCATCAGGCGGGACTTCCGGCCATCGGTCCCGCGCTCCCCGCGGGCGCGGTGCTGCACTGGGACGCCATGACCGAGGCCCTCGCCGCCCAGGCGCCGTGGTGGCAACCCGGCGAGCGTCACGGCTACCACGTGAACACGCAGGGGTTCTTGCTCGGCGAAGTGGTCCGAAGGATCACGGGGAAAACGCTCGGCACGTATGTGCGCGACGAGATCGCGGGTCCCGCGGGCATCGACTTTTTCATCGGCTTCGGTCCCGAGCTCGACGGACGCTGCGCCGACATGGTGCCGCCGCCGCCGAGCCCCGAGGCGGACGAGTTGAGGCGGCAGCTCTCCGCCGATCCGGCGAGTCTCAGCGGCCTGGCACCCATGCGCGTGTACGCCTATCGCAACCCGCCGGAGATGTCCGGGACTGGGATCATCAATACGCGGCGATGGCGCGCGGCAGAAGTGCCGTCGACCAACGGCCACGGCAACGCACGCGCGGTGGCGCGGTTCTACTCGGCGCTCGCCGGTGACGGCGAGCTGGATGGTGTACAGATCCTCTCGCCGGAAATCATCGCGAAGGCGATCGGGGAGCAGGTGTACGCGGACGATGTGGTGCTGCAACGGCCCACGCGCTTCGGGCTCGGATTCCAGCTCACCATGGCCGAGCGACGCCTGGGCCCGAACCCCCGCGCCTTCGGGCACTTCGGCGCCGGCGGCTCGCTGGGGTTTGCCGATCCCGATGCGCGACTCGCCTTCGGCTACGCCATGAACCAGGGCCGCGCCGGCTGGCAGCACAAGCACGTGCGCCACCTCATCGATCTCGTCTACGCGGGTCTTTAGATGGCGCACGCGCTAGAACCCCAAGAAGACGCGGGTCACCTTGGCAGCGCCCTTGTCTAGGAAGTTCGCCGGGTCCACCCGGCAGAGCTGATCGCTTCGGTTGTCGCTGACGAAGAGCACGTCGCCCGTGACCGCGGGGTCGTTGGCGAACTCGATCCCGGGCAGCTCGACCTTGCGGCCGTGACGATTCTTGAGATCGAAGACCCACACCATGTCGATGTCGGTGACCCATAGCCGGTTGCCCTCGAGCCGGATGCCTTTCGGCTTGTTGAGGACATCGCTTCCGACCGGGAGGAAGCGCTCGTCTACAAGACCGCCGGTACCGAGGGCGCCCCCGCGCGCTTCTTCGCGACGGTGTAGCCGCTGAACCTATCCGGGCGACCGATGACCCGGCCCGCACCCTCGGGCCTGTGAGACTGCCCACTGTGTCGGCCACCTGGGCGAGCGCGCTCCTCCGTAGCGGTCAGGTCCCCTTGATGTTCCTCTCCAGGGCGTCGAGGAGCTTCGAGGACGGACCCGCCGGATACTGGCGCGCGTAGGACTCGATCATGCGGGCGCCCTCCCTGAACGCTGCGATGGCGTCCCGCCGGGTACCGGCCTGTTGCAGGATGATTCCGAGGGATCCTCACCGACAGGGAGGGCGCGAAGGAGAACGAGTGGCGAGCGGCCCAGATTGCTGCCTACGAGGACGGGGCGCCCTTGATCTCGCCGTCGTGCTCGCCGAGCGCGGGGGGCGCGCGGCGGATCGCCGGGCGCTTTCCATCGAACGAGATCGGCAGCCCCATCAGCTCGAGGTCCGTGCCGGGCACCGGCTGGACCATGCCGGTGGCCGCGGTCTGCGCATGGGCCAGCACCTCGGGCATGGTGTGGATGGGCGCGCAG
>JACOVB010000373.1 GCA_016177555.1 Candidatus Rokuibacteriota bacterium | reverse complement strand
GCGTTGTCGTTCAGCCCGTATGTGGTGTCCTCGGTCACCAGGACAGTTGAGGGAGCCACCCTGACCTACGGGCCCCTCCATGGCCTCTTCATAATCTATGCCTTCGCCTCGGTAGCGACAGCGGCGTGGACTCTCCTGCGAGATGGTCACACATCGGATCCGCAGACGCGACTCCAACGGAAGTATCTCGCCATCGGCCTTCTCGTACCGGCGAGTCTCTCGGTGACGACCAACCTGCTGGTTCCTTTCTTCTCTGGCAGCTCACGACTCGGTCTCTATGGGCCCCTGGGTAGCCTGTTGATGATCGCGATGGTTGCGCACGCGATCATCCGGCATCGGCTGATGGACATCCGGGTGGTGATCAAGCGCGGCGCGGTGTACCTGGCGGCCTTCGGGGCATCGGGCCTGATCCTGCTGGCGCTGCTGGTCGGCTCCAACCTCCTGTTTCACGACAACCCCCAGGTGCCGCTGCGGGAGATTCTGATCGCGCTCGTCGTGGCGGTCCTGTTCCACCCGCTCAAGGGGCGGATCCAGCAGGTGTTCGACCGGTACCTGTACCGGGAGCCGTACGACTACCAGCGGACGGTGCGACAGGCGAGTCGCACCCTGACGGGGACCATCGATCTCCCCACGCTTCTCGGGCACGTCAGCGCCGTCGTGAGCCAGACCCTGCGCCCCGAAGGGCTCGCCATCTACCTGCTCGACGAGGAGGAGGGGTTGTTCGAGCGCGCATTCGCCGCCGGCAGCGCTCCTACCCCGGTGAGCGTTCCGTCGTCCTCGCCGCTCCTGGAGGCGGTGAGCCGGGACCGCAAACTCATCTTCCGTGACGAGATCGGCCAGGATCGCGCCCCCCCGGGCGGGGACGTGGTGCTGGACGACCTGGCCCGGCTCGGAGCCGAAGTGATCGTCCCCCTGCTGGAGGAAGACCGCCTGATCGGCTTTGTCTCGATGGGAGCCAAGCGGGCGGGCGATCCGTATTTCAGCGATGATGCCGACCTGCTGACCACGCTCGCCAATCAGTCGGCCGTGGCCATCCGTAATGCCCAGGCCCACCAGCAAGTGGTCCAGTTCAACGAGGACATCCAGAAGATCCTGGCGACCATTGACAGCGGCGTGATCGCCATCGGCGCGAAGGGGCGGGTCACGCTGTTCAACCGTGCGGCGGAGCTCCTGACGGCCACTCCGCCCGGCACGCTCCGTGGCCAGCCTGCGGACCACCTCCCGGCGGCCCTGGCGCACTTGATCGACGCCACGGTCCGCGATGGCCAGTCGAGGCCGCAGATGGAGCTCTCCCTGCCGGATCCGGCGGGCCAGCTCATCCCGATCATGTGCTCGACCTCGCCGCTGGTGGACCCCCAGGGCGCGCCGATCGGAGCCGTGGCGGTGTTCAGCGATCTGTCACGGCTGAAGGATCTCGAGCAGGACCGGCGGAGGGCTGAGCGGTTGGCCTCCCTGGAGGCCATTGCCTCCGGCATGGTGCACGAGATCCGAAACCCGCTCGTCTCCCTCAAGGCGTTCGCGCAGCTCCTGCCGACGCGCGGTCAGGAGCACGAGTTCCGTGACCGCTTCGCCCGCGTCGCGGAACGGGAAATCACACGTATTGACGATCTCTTGGGCCGCTTCCGGACGCTGTCCTCGGCTCCTTCTCAGCCGATGGAGCCAGTGGACATCCCGACGCCGCTCCGCGCCACCCTGGAGCTGCTCGAGCCCGAGATGCAGGCCAGGCACATCCGGCTGCGTCAGGTGGCTGACGGAAACCCCCGTCCGGTGCTGGGCAACGCGCCTCAATTACAACAGCTTTTCCATAACTTGTGCTTAAATGCCATCGAGGCCATGAAACCCGGCGGCGAGCTCACGGTGAGGGTGGCAGACCTGATAGAGTGTGGGGGAATGACCCTACACGTCGAGGTGTCCGACACCGGCCCGGGAATCCCGGAGGATCTGCTGCCCCGGATCTTCAATCCGTTCGTCACCACCAAGAGCCGCGGCTCCGGGCTCGGGCTGGCCATCTGCAGCAGCATCGCCGACGCCCATCGGGCCACGCTGCGCGCCCGCAACAACACCCATCGGTCGGGCGCCACCTTCACCGTCGAGTTCCCCGTCATCGCGGAACGCGCAGCCCGGGTGACGATATGAGAACCGCCCTCGTGGTGGCCACCGACGAGACCCTCCGGAACCGGCTCGTCCGGAGCCTCGAGGGCTGCTCGGTCTTCACCGCCACCTCGGACGAGGAAGCCCTCAGGAAGCTCCGCTTCACCGAGGTGGAGCTGATCGTCAAGGAAGCCGCCGTCTCCATGCGCGACCTCCCGGGCTTCCTGGACCGGGCGCGCCACCTCTGCCCCTCGTCCGTCGTGGTGTGCGTGCTCCCCGCGGACAGCAGCAGCCCGGAAGACGAGGCGCTGGTGGAGGACGCCGACTTCGTCCTGCTCCAGCCGTTCACCTCCCCGCAGTGGCGGGGCATGCTCCGGCAGGTGGAGGACAAGCTGCTGCTGATGCAGGAAGTCTCGGCCCTGCGCACGCTCCGCAAGCCGTCCGACGCGCTCGGGGTGGCGGTGGAGCCACCGGTCTTCGACGTCCCCTCGGATGTGCTCGGTCGCATGGTCACGGAGTTCGCCAAGTCCCTCTCGGCCGGCTTCGATCTGGCCCGCGTGCTGGACCTGTTCCTCGACGCGGTGGCCGAGCTGGCGCGGCCCAGCCGGAGCGCGATCCTCGTCGCCGATCCGGTCGGCCGGCAGTACCACGTGACGGCGTTCCGCGGCCTGGCGCCCCACGTGGTGGAGTCGGTGAGCCTGCGGGCCGACGCGGGGCTGCCCCTGTGGCTCGCGGCCGAGGGGCGGCTGATCCACATTGACGAGGCGCACGCGCGCGCCGCCGACCCGGCGGCACGGGACATGGCCCGGGAGCTGGCGCTGCTCCAGGCCGTCGTGGCGGTCCCGCTGATCTCCCACGGCGAGCTCGTGGCCATCCTGACGATCGGCCAGCGGGTGACCGGGGGGGCCTACAGCCGCCGCGAGGCCGAGATCCTCTTCGATCTGGCGACCCACCTCGCCACGGCCATCAGCGACATCCGCACCCATCACCTGCTGCGGTACGAGAAGCAGTTCAACGAGCGCATCCTCGCCCACATGGCGAACGGCGTGATCACCATCGGCCCCGACGAGCGCGTCGTCATCATGAACCGCCGGGCCGAGGAGATCCTCGGCATGCCGGCGGCGGACGTCCTGCACCGCGACCTGCGCCAGCTCCCCTCGCCGCTGGGCGACCTGCTGTTCGAGACGCTCACCCGCGATCGCACGGTGACGCGCGAGGAGATCCAGCTTGCGCTGCGGAGCCTGCCGCTGGAGGTCTCGACCTATCGCGTGATGGGCGAGGGCCCGACGCCGATCGGGGCGGTGCTCGTCTTCGAGGACCTCACGCTGCAGCGGCAGGCGGCGCGGGAGCGGCGGGAAACGGAGCAGCTCCAGCTCCTGACGCGCATCGTGGCCCGCATCGCCGACGAGATCAAGAACCCGCTGGTCTCCATCCGGACCTTCATGGAGCTCCTCGAGGAGCGGTATGACGACCCGGGGTTCCGCCACCACTTCGCGGGGGTGGTGGGCCGCGACGTGCGCCGGCTGGTGCAGATGTTCGAGAAGCTCGCGGCGCTGGTCAACGAAGGGGATTACAAGCTGGAGCCGGTGGACGTGCGCATGGCCGTCGAGGAGTGCCTCACCGAGCTGGGCGCCCAGCAGCCGGTGCCGGCCGCGGGCACCGAGGCGTGCCTGCTCACCTTCGTCGACGAGTCGACCCAGAAGCACGTCTCGGCGACATTCTCCTACGAGGGCGGCTCGTTCCTCACGCGAGGCGATCGCGGCATGCTCAAGAAGGCCGTCGCCTACCTCGTCTGGTATCTGCTGCGGAAAACCCCGGGACAGGACGCCAAGGTGTCCGTCTCCCTCTCCCGTCTGGACAAGGAGGATCGCGTGCGTCTCACCGTGGCTTCTCGTACCGCCGAAATCCGGCCTGACGAGCTGCACCGCCTCTTCGACCCGATCCAGGTCGTCCAGCAGAACCTCCTCGACGTGGGCCCGTGCGTCAGCCAGCGGATCGTGGAGGCCCAGGGCGGCCACCTCGAGGTGAAGCAGGGACGCGCGGAGGTGGCCTTCAGCGTGGACCTGCCGGGGGGGCCGTCGTGACGGACCGGGCGCGGATCCTCGTGGTCGACGACGAGATGGGGCCGCGGGAGTCTCTGCGCATGATCCTGAAGCCCCGGCACGACATCGCGACGGCGGACAGCGGCGAGGCGGCGCTCCAGACGCTGAAGACCTTCCACCCGGATCTGATGTTCATGGACATCAAGATGCCGCAGATGGACGGCATCGAGCTGCTCCGGCGGATCAAGGCCATCGATCCGAGCATCGAGGTGGTGATGATCACCGCCTATGCGTCCCTCGAGACGGTCAAGAACGCGC
>JACOVB010000400.1 GCA_016177555.1 Candidatus Rokuibacteriota bacterium | reverse complement strand
TCCCCCCGGGGGCCATCGCGCGCGCGCGGACGGCCTTCGTCGACGTCGCGGCGACGACGCTGGCGGGCGCGGCCCAGCCCGTGGGTCGGATCGTGACCGGCTGGGTCCGGGAGGCCGGCGGGACCCCGGCGGCGAGCGTCGTGGCGGGCGGCTTCAAGACCACCACGGCCCAGGCGGCCCTCGCCAACGGCGTGATGGCCCACGCTCTCCTCTACGACGACACCACCTTCGTCACGGTCGCGCACCACACGGTCGTCCTCGCGCCCGCGCTCCTCGCCCTCGGCGAGCCCCGAGGCGCGTCGGGGCGGGCTGTCCTCGAGGCCTACGTGATCGGCTACGAGGTGCTGACGAAGCTCGGACGCGCCCTCAACCCGTCGCATTACGAGAAGGGGTGGCACGCCACCATCAGCCTCGGTACGGTGGCCGCGGCCGCCGCCTCCGCGCGGCTCCTGGGCCTCGACGCCCGGGGCGTCGAGATGGCGCTCGGGATGGCGGCCTCGATGGCCGGGGGGTCGCGCCAGCAGTTCGGGACCATGACGATGCCGTTCCACGCCGGCCACGCGGCCCGGAGCGGCGTGGTCGCCGCCGAGCTGGCGAGCCGGGGCTTCACCGCCGATCCGGGAATCCTCGAGTCGCGGATGGGCTACTGCGCCCTCTTCGCGGGCCCGGCCGTCGTCGACCCGGAGCAGCTCACGAAGGGCCTCGGCGAGGGGTGGGAGATCCAGGTGGCCGGCTATGTCCTCAAGCCATACCCCTGCGGGGCCCCCCTCCAGCGGGCGGTAGACGCCATCCTCGGCCTCCGCGGCCGTCACAAGATCGATCCCGCCGCCGTGAGGGAGATCCGCGTCGGCGTGAGCTACATCTTCCAGGGTGTCCTCATCCGCACCGACCCCCGGACCGGGCTCGAGGGCAAGCCGAGCCTCGAGTTCTGCGCCGCGGTGGCCATGCTCGACGGCCGCCTCGGCCTCGACGCCTTCACCGACGAGCGGGTGCGCGACCCGGAGGTACGGGCGATGATGGCGCGGGTCAGGAAGCACGTCGATCCCGCCCTCGAGCGCGGCGCCCCCGGCGTCGCCACCGACCCCTTCGGCGACCGGACCACGGTGACGATCGTCCTCGACGACGGCTGCGAGCTGTCGGAGACGGTCCGCTTCGCGCGGGGGAGCCCCGAGAATCCGATGAGCCGCGATGAGCTGCTCGGTAAGTACCGCGACTGCGCCCGGCTGAGCCTCGACGAGCGTCGCGGCGAGCGGGCTCTCGGCCTGCTCGAGCGCCTCGACGATCTGCCGACGGTCGCGCCGTTGATGGACGCGCTCCGCGGTGGACGGAAACCCCGCCGTGGCTAGCCCCGAGTGTTTCCTCATCGCCGAGGACGACGTCCCGCTGCGGCTGGTCGCCCTCGCCCTCGGCGCCCCGCTCGACGCCAAGATGAGGACAGCTCTCGCCCGGCTCTTCGCCGGAGACGCCGACGGCGCTCTCGATCGGCTCCAGGGGATCGCGGCCGACCTCCGCCTCGCCGGCCAGGTCGTGCCGGCGCTGGCGACGGGCGAGCCCCTCGAAAGCCAGCTCGCGGGTGTCCACTACCTGTTCCTGGAGGGCGCGGAGGTGACCGAGGCCGTGCTCGCCAGGGCTCCCGACCTCAGGCTCGTCCAGAAGCACGGCGAGGACTGCCGGAACATCGATCTCGGCGCGGCGGCACGCCGCGGCGTTCCCGTGGCCACGCTCCGTCGCTGGGTCAACTCGTCCGTGGCCGAGCAGACCCTCCTGCTCCTCCTCGCCGTCGCCCGCCGGCTCTTGACGGCTCACGCCGCCGCCCAGCAGCCGCCGGGCGACGTGACGCGGGGCGAGAGCCACTACAACTGGGCGCGGATCGGTGGCCTCCGGTCGCTCCGGGGGGCGACGCTGGGGATCGTGGGCCTCGGCGAGATCGGCCGCGAGGTCGCGCGCCGCGCAGCGGCGTTCGAGATGCGCGTCCTGTACACCCAGCGGCGGCGCCTCGGCCCGGCGCTCGAGCGCGCTCTCGGCGCCGAGTTCCGGCCGCTCCCGTCCCTGCTCGCCGAGGCCGACGTCGTGAGCCTCCACGTCCCGCTCACCCCCGAGACGCGGCATCTGCTCGGTGCGACCGAGCTCGCGCGGATGCGCCGAGGGGCTGTCCTCGTCAACACGTCGCGCGGCGGCCTCGTCGCCGAGGCCGCCCTCGTCGCCGCCCTCCGCGACGGCCACCTGGGGGGTGCCGGCCTCGACGTGAGAGCCGAGGAGCCGCCGCGCGACGCCGCGGCGCTGGCCGCGTTTCCCACGGTGGTCCTCACGCCCCACGTCGCCGCAGGGACGGGCACGGAGCTCCTGCAGGATGTCCGCTTCGTGCTCGACAATGTCGCCCGCATCCGCCGAGGCGCACCCGTGGTCAGCCCCGCCTCGCCGGAGTGAGGCCCCCGGCTTCGCCGGCAAGTTCTTCGGCCATGGGAACGACCAGGTTCTGCGCGCCTTCGCGCGCGAGCTTCGGCGCGATCGGCGCTTCACAAGTGCGGAGATCCTCGCCAAGACGGACCGCGTCCGCTTCTTCGTGGACGACTTCCGGGCGCTCATGTCCGTGGTCTGGATGATCCTCTTCTATCCCGACGTGCACCGCTACACGGCAGTCCAGCGGCGGGAGATCACCAACCACGTCTACCACCGCCTGTTCGCGAAGCGGAAGCCG
Source organism: Candidatus Rokuibacteriota bacterium (assembly GCA_016177555.1). Next base: position 814 of record JACOVB010000400.1, on the reverse strand, counting down.
CTCCTCCAGGACCAGGACCACATCGTCATCTACCGCGGTCTGCGGGAGAGAGGCCTCATCTGACGGCGGGGCGCCGGCCGGCTCAGCGGACGGCGCCGGCCTGGCGGGGTACGAAGAGCGTGATCTCGGGGAACAGGATGAGGAGCAGCAGGCCGACGAACAGCGCCAAGAGGTAGGGCCAGTACGCCCGAAAGTGCTGCCCGACGGAGATGTTGGCAAAGCGCAGCGCCATGAGGAGCCCGACGCCGATGGGCGGCAGGAACAGCCCGATGCCCACCGCAGCGGTGAGCACGATGTTGAAGTGCACCGGGTGGATGCCGATCTCCTTGGCGAGCGGGAACACCACGGGCACGAGGACCACGGCCGCCGGCAGCCCCTCGAGCACCATGCCGAACATGATGACGATGAGGCTCACGGCTACGAGGAAGAGCCACGGCGTCCCCTGCAGGGGGCCGAGCAGCTCGCCCAGCATCCGCGGCACGCCCAACATGCCCATGAGGAACTGGTAGATGCTCGCCACGGCGAGGAGAAAGATCACCGCCGCCGTGAGCAGCGCGCTCTCGTAGACGAGCGTCAGCATCTCCCGCCAGGTCACGTTCTTGTAGTAGAAGAGCGCCGCCGCCATGGCGTAGGCGGCGACGAGGGCGCCTGCCTCCGTGGCGGTGAACACCCCGAAGAAGAACCCCAGCACGATGACGACGGGGACCACCAGCGGCACGAGGGTGGCCTTGCCGGCCTGCACGAAGCGCGGCCAGGTCGGGCGCTCGTCCTTGGGCCAGCCGAGCCGGTGCGCCTGGACGAAGATCACCGACAT
>JACOVB010000415.1 GCA_016177555.1 Candidatus Rokuibacteriota bacterium | reverse complement strand
CTCCTCCTGCCGCGCGCCCAGCGCGAGGCGATCTTTGCCGTCTACGCCTTCTGCCGCATCGTGGACGACACGGTGGACGTGGGCCAGGACCGACCCGCCCAGCGGCAGGAGCTTCGGCAGTGGCGGGGGGAGATCGGCCGGGTCTTCGAGGGCAGACCCGAGCACCCCGCAGCCCAGCGCCTCCAGCAGGCAATCCGCGCCTTCCCCATCCCTCGCTCCGCGCTCGAGGACATCATCGACGGCGTCGAGATGGACCTGGACCATCCCACGTACGAGACCTTCGAGGCGCTGTACCCCTACTGCTACCGGGTGGCGTCCGCCGTCGGGCTGTGCGCCATCGCGATCTTCGGCCACGCCGACCCGCGCGCGCGCGAGTACGCCGTGAACCTCGGCATCGCGCTCCAGCTCACGAACATCCTGCGCGATGTCCAGCAGGACGCGCGCATGGGGCGCGTCTACCTGCCGCAGGAGGACCTGTCCCGCTTCGGCGTGACGGCGGACCAGCTCCGGGACGGCCGCTACACGCCCGGATTCGTGGAGCTGATGACGTGGGAGGCCGCCCGCGCCCGCGACTTCTACGGTCGTGCCTGGCAGGCCTTTCCGGAGACAGACCGGCGGACGCTCTTCGCCGCCGAGATCATGGGCCGGACGTACTTCGCCCTCCTGCGGGCGCTGGAGGCAAGCCGCTTCCGGGTGTTCGACCGCCAGGTGACCGTTCCTGCGGCCCGGCGTCTCGTCATCGCGCTCTCGTGTTGGGCGCGCGCGCGCCTTCCATGAAGGCCTCGGTGTCCGTGGGTGACGGGATGCTGGAGCTCCGCGACTGGCCGGTCCCGGCCGCCGGCCCCGGCGAGCTCTTGCTGCGGATGCGTGGATGCGGGCTCTGCGGGTCCGACATCGCCAAGCTCATGAGTGGCCGCGCCGCCCCGCCGGCGGTGCTCGGGCATGAGGTCGTGGGGGACGTCCTGGAGACGGGAGCCGGCGTCTCGCGCTTCGCTCCCGGGGACCGCGTCGTCGTGGCCCATCACGTGCCGTGCTTCCAGTGCCACTACTGCCGGCGCGGGAGTCCCTCCATGTGCCGCGTCTTCAAGCGCATCAATCTGGATCCAGGTGGCTTCGCCGAGCGCGTGCGCGTGCCGGCGCCGAACGTCGAGCACGCCGCCTTCGCGATCCCAACTGACGTCCCCGACGAGACGGCGTCCTTCACCGAGCCCCTGGCGTGCTGCCTGCGCGCCGTCAAGCGTTGCGGCACGGAGGCCGGCGACACCGTGGTGGTCGTGGGTCTTGGCTCCATCGGCTGTCTGCTCGTCCAGGGCTTCCGGCTGGCCGGCGCGACGGTGCTGGCCACGGACCTCCTGGCCGAGCGTCGGCGGCTTGGTCTCCTGGCGGGGGCGCAGGTGTTCGAGCGCGACGCGGACCTCGGCGAGGCGCTGCGGGCCCTCACGGACGGTCGCCTCGCCGACGCCGTGGTCATCACGGCCGGTGGCTCCGGGCTCTTGCCGTGGGCGCGGGCGCGTGTCCGCGACGGCGGGACCGTCCACTACTTCGCGGGCGGGGGCGGGGACACACTCCCGCTGGCGCTCGAGGACCTGTACCACCACGAGCTCACGCTGTCGGCCACGTACTCGTCGTCGCCCGCCGAGCTCCGGGAGGCCTTCGACCTCCTGGTCCGCGGCGCCGTGACGGTGGACGGGCTCATCACTCATCGGCTGCCGCTCGCGCGGCTCGCGGAAGGCGTGGATCTCATGAAGCGGCAGCAGGCCGTGAAGGTCTACGTGATCCCGTGAAGGCCCAGGTCTTCCACGGTCCGGGCGATCTCCGCCTGGAGGAGATCCCGATCCCGGAGCCCGCGCCGGGCGAGCTCCTCGTGAAGATCGAGGCGGCGCTGACCTGCGGGACGGACGTGAAGACGCTGCGCCGCGGCCACCCGGTGATGATGCCGCGGGTCCCGACCGTCTTCGGTCACGAGCTGGCCGGCACCGTGGTGGGCGCCGGCGCCGGTGCCAGGGGCTTCCGCGAGGGCGACCGGGTCGTCGCGGCCAACTCCGCCCCCTGTGGCGCCTGCGCGCCGTGCCGTGCCGGCCGGCCCAACCTCTGCGAGGACCTGCTCTTCGTGAACGGGGCCTACGCGGAGTACATCGCCCTGCCTGCGCGGCTCGTGGAGAGGAACGTGGTCCGCATCGCGCTTGAGGTGCCGGCGGCGCGGGCGGCCTTCGCCGAGCCCCTGGCGTGCGCGCTGCAAGGGATCG
>JACOVB010000414.1 GCA_016177555.1 Candidatus Rokuibacteriota bacterium | reverse complement strand
GTCGCAGGCGCTGAAGCCGGCCTCGGCGGCCATGAGCTTGGCCGCGTTCGCCTCCCGGCCGCAGGGCCGCCCGCTGTCGAAGAGCCAGGCGGCCTTCATGCACATGAGCTCGGCGGTATCGAGCTGGGCGGCGGCGTAGGCGAGCGGATGCGCGATGGCCTGGTTCTTCCCGATGGGGCGGTCGAAGACGATGCGCTCCTTGGCGTACTGGACCGCGCGCTCGAGCGCGGCGCGGCCGATCCCCACCGCCTCGATCCCCACGACGATCCGCTCCGGGTTCAATGAGTCGATCAGGTGGTAGAACCCCTCGCCGACCGTCCCCACCACGTCCGCGTCCGGGACGGCCAGGTTCTCGATGACGACCTCGTTGGAGTCCACCGCCGCGCGGCCCAGCTTCTCGATCTCCCGGACGGTCATGGCCGTCCGATCGAAATCCGTGAAGAAGAGCGTCATGCCCTTGAGCGGCTTCTGCGGGTCCCGGTCGCTCGTGCGGGCGAGCAGGAGGATCCTGTTGGCGCGCTGGGCGTTGGTGGTCCACACCTTGCGGCCGTTGACCATCCAGCGGTCGCCCTTTTTCTCGGCGCGGGTCGTGATGCGTGAGGTGTCGGTGCCGGCATTGGGCTCGGTGACGCCGAATGCCATGACGGTCTCGCCGGTGCAGAGCTTCGGCAGCTGCGTGCGCTTCATGGCCTCGGTGCCGTACTTCACGACGGGCGCGGACGGGAACACGTAGAAGTGGATGGGCGAGGCGCCCGTGGTGCCGGCCCCCGAGGCGCAGATCTCGTGGAGCATGATGGCGGCCTCGGTGACGCCGAGCCCCGTGCCCCCGTAGGCCTCGGGGATCATGAGACCCAGCCAGCCGTTGTCGGCGAAGGCCTTGACGAACTCGGTGGGGTACTCGGCCTTCCGGTCCTTGTCCAGCCAGTAGTCCGGCGAGAAGCTCCGCGCCAGCGTGGCGACTTCCTTGCGGATCATCTCCTGCGATTCCGTGAGCGCGAAATCCATGGCGGGCCTCCCGAGCGAGATGAGCGTCGGTTATCCCGCCGGGCCGGGCGGAACCCTGTTCGACCACAAACCCCCAGGGGTCTCGGAGAGCCGCGCCCGGCCCGGCGTGTCATCGAAGCGCCAGCGCTTGATCCTACCGCATTTCGCCGGCCGGCGGAGAGGGTTGCCGGGTGGGCGCCGGGTCCGGTATGCTGCAACCGTGGAATCGAGCGTGGAAACCACCCCGGCGATCCAGGACTATCTCGGCGCCATCTATGACCTCACCGGCGGCGACAAGCCGGTGATCGGCGCCAGGCTCGCGCGCCACATGCACGTCTCCGCCCCGTCCATCACCGAGGCGCTCCGGCGCATGCAACGCGAGGGCTACATCCGCCTCGCCGGCCGGAAGGAGATCCGCCTGACCACCAAGGGGCGCGGCATCGCCGAGACCATGGCGCGCCGCCACCGGCTGCTGGAGCGCTGGCTCGCCGACGTGCTGGGGCTGGACTGGTCGCGGGCCCACGACGAGGCGCACCGGCTGGAGCATGCGCTGTCGCCCCTGGTCGAGGAGCGGCTGGCCCAGCTCCTCGGCATGCCGAGCACCTGCCCCCACGGCAACCCGATCCCGGGCATGCCCGTGCCCGAGAATCACCACCCGGTGCCGCTCAGCCAGGCGGCGGCCGGGCAGGACCTCGTCGTGGAGCGGATCACCGAGGAGGCGGAGGCCGACCGCCAGCTCCTGCACTTCCTGTGGGAGAGCGGGATCCGTCCCGGCGCGCAGCTCACCGTGAGCGAGATCGCCCCGTACGCCGGCACGATCAGCATCATCGTCGAGGGGCGCACCATCACCATGGGGCTCGTCGCCTCCGGCAAGATCCGGGTCTACGATCCCGCAGCGCTCGCTCCTCGCCGCCCCGCGCCGCACGTTCGGGCGGCGCGCGGGGCAGTCCGGTAGATGGGCGTCCAGGCGCTGTACGCGCTGCAGAACGGCTTCATGGGCTTCGAGCGGAGCGGCCTCTTCTACGGTGAGCTCTCCGGTGACCGGGTACAGATCCCGGTGACCTGCTACCTGATCCGCACCTCCGACGCCACGATCCTCTTCGACACCGGGCTCTCGCCGCGCGCGATCCCCGGGCTCCGGCGCACGGATCCCCTCGCCCGCTTCACCGAGGAGGATCTGCTCGTCCACCGGCTCGACTCCCTCGGACTCGAGCCCGCCAGCGTGGATCTGGTCGTCCTCTCCCACCTGCACTACGACCACGCCGGCGGGGCCGCGCTCTTCCAGGACTCGGAGCTCATCGTCCAGCAGGACGAGTACTCCTATGCCCATTACCCGGCCTCGTTCTTCGCCTCCTTCTACTACCGGAAGAACTACGACCTCCCCGGCTACCGCTGGCGGCTGCTGGACGGCGACGCCGAGCTCGTCCCCGGGATCACGGCGCTCCGGAGCGACGGGCACACGCCGGGGCACCAGTCCGTCCTCGTGGAGCTGCCGCAGACGGGCCCGGTGATCCTGGCGGGCGACTGCTGCTACTGGCAGCAGTCCATCGACCACGAGACCCCCCCCGGCGTCGTCTGGGATCCCACCCGCGCCATGCACTCGATCAAGCGGCTCAAGACCATCGCCCGGCTCATGGGCGGCCGGATCTTCCCGAGCCACGACCCCGCGTTCTGGGCCACCGCCGTCAAAGCCCCCGACGCCTACCGGTGATCATGCGTTAGCCCAACGTCGACTCGGACTCGGATCGGCCGAAGAGATCACCGCAACACACCATTCCGGCGGGCACGGGCGGGCGACAGCCCGGGTGCCCGTGCCAGGTCAAGGAGACTTCTATGCAAGCGCTGGCGGGGATCAAGGTCATCGAGCTGGCGCGCGTCCCGCCGGCCGAGCTGCCCGGCATGATGTTCGCCGACATGGGCGCCGAGGTGCTGAAGATCGAGACCCCGCTCGCCACACCCGAGGACGCCGACGCGCGGCGCCGCGCCGCCTTCGCCTACGTGAACCGCAACAAGCGCTCGCTCGCCCTCAACCTCAAGGCGCCCCGGGGCCAGGCGATCTTCAAGCGCCTCGCCGCCTCGGCCGACGTCATCGTGGAGGGGTTCCGGCCGGGCGTCATGACACGGCTCGGCGCCGACTACGAGAGCATCCGGGCCATCAACCCGCGGATCGTCTACTGCTCGCTCTCGGGCTTCGGCCAGAACGGCCCGTACCGCGACTACCCCGCGCACGATCTCAACTACCTCTCGCTCGCGGCGGTGCTGGGGCTCATCGGCGAGCCGGACCGGAAGCCGCAGATCCCGCTGAACATCGTCGCCGACTACGCCGGCGCGAGCCTGCACGGGGCGCTGGGGATCATGTTCGCGCTGTTCGCCCGCGCGCGGACGGGACGCGGCCAGCACGTGGATGTCTCCTACCTCGACACGACCATCGGTTTGCTGGCGGCCACCCCGAACATGCGCTTCTTCTGGTCCGACGGGCTGGCCCCGAAGCGGGGCGCCGGCTTCCTGGGCGGCACCTACCCGTACTATGCCGTGTACGAGACCAGGGATGGCAAGCTCCTGACCATCGGCTGCACGGAGCCCTGGCTCTGGGAGAACTTCTGCAAGGCCATCGGCCGCCCCGACTTCGTGCGCTTCGCGCGCACGCCCGATCAGTTCGTGCGCGCCGCCAATGCCGAGGAGATCCGCGCCCGCGAGGAGATCGAGACCATCATCCGCACGCGCACCCGGGACGAGTGGTGGGACCTCCTCGCCAAGGCCGACGTCTGCGTCGGGAAGGTCTATGACCCGGAGGAGATGGTGCGCGATCCGCAGGTCCAGGCCCGGAACATGGTGGTGGAGGTCGAGCACCCCGTGCACGGCACGGTCCGCGAGTTCGGGGTGCCGATCAAGCTCTCCGACACGCCGGGCACGGTGCGCGCGGGGGCGCCCCACGCGGGCGAGCACACCGATGCGGTGCTCCGCGAGCTGGGCATGAGCGAGGACGAGATCCGCGCGCTCCGGACCACGAACGT
>JACOVB010000426.1 GCA_016177555.1 Candidatus Rokuibacteriota bacterium | reverse complement strand
GCGGTGGGGCTGGCGCTCGTCATCCTCATCTTCCGGATCCGGCGCACCGTCATCGCCGACCATCTGGATCTGCTCAGAGGCCAGCGTCGAGCGTATGACCGACTCCGCCCAGTTCGCGCTCTACTGCCTGCTCCTGCCGGCCGGCTCCTTCCTGCTGCTGGCGGTGGTGGCGCCGCTCCGGCGCTCCGGCCGCCCGGCAGGGTTCGTCTCCATCGTCGTCTCGGCGGCGGCGCTCGGCTGGGCGGTGCGCGCGTGGCTCGCCTCGAGCCGCGAGGTGTTCCGGCCCCCGCTTCTCTGGGAGTGGATCCCCGCCGAGGCGGGGCCGCTGGCGACGGTGGGCGTGCTCGCCGATGCCGACTCGACCATCATGCTCGTGCTGGTGGCGCTGGTCTCCTTCCTGGTCCAGGTGTACTCGCTGGGGTACCTGGCGCAAGAGCCCGCCCCGGGGCTGGGCCGGTACTACGCCTACCAGTCCCTCTTCGCCTTCTCGATGATGGGCCTCGTGCTGGCGCCCAACTTCGTCCAGCTCTTCATCTGCTGGGAGCTGGTGGGGCTCTGCTCGTACCTCCTGATCGGCTACTGGTATCAGAAGCCCGAGGCGGCGCGGGCGGCCGTGAAGGCCTTCTGGACCACCAAGGCCGGCGACGTGGGCCTCCTGATCGGCATCGTGCTCCTGTGGCAGCGGACGGGGACATTCGACTTCCTCGAGCTGCTCATGCAGGTGGACGCGGGCACGCTTCCGCTGGAAGGGCTCGGGCTGGTGACCTTCTGCATCTATCTGGGCGCCGTCGGGAAGTCCGCCCAGTTCCCGCTCCACGTCTGGCTGCCCGACGCGATGGAGGGCCCGACACCGGTCTCGGCCCTGATCCACGCCGCGACCATGGTCACCGCGGGCGTGTACCTGCTCAAGCGTCTCGACTGGCTCTTCGCCCTGACGCCGGACGTGCTGGCGCTGGTCGGGTGGGTGGGCGCCTTCACGGCGCTGCTGGCCGCGACGCTGGGTTGCGTGCAGTCGGACATCAAGCGCGTGCTGGCCTACTCCACGGTCTCCCAGCTCGGCTACATGATGGCCGCCATCGGCGCGGGCTTCGCCTCGGCGGGCTTCCTCCACCTGCTCACTCACGGCCTCTTCAAGGCGCTCCTCTTCCTGGGGGCGGGCGCCGTGATCCACGCCGCTGGCAGCAACGACATCTTCCAGATGGGGGGTCTCCGCCGGTCCATGCCCCAGACCACCATCGTCTTCCTGGTGGGGACGCTCTCGCTGGCGGGCATCCCGCTCTTCGGTGGTTTCTTCTCCAAGGAGGAGATCTTGGGCGCCGTGTGGGCGGGCGGGCTCACGGGGCCCTTCGCCATGCTGGTCCTGGCGGCTTTCCTCACCGCCTTCTACATGTTCCGTGTTGTCTTCATCGCGTTCTTCGGGGCGCCGGCGGCCGAGGGACACGGCGGGCATGCCGGCGCCGGGCCCGGCGGCGTCCACCTTCACGACGCCCCGCCCAGCATGACGCTCCCGCTCTGGCTTCTCGCGATCCTGTCCGTGGGCGTCGGCCTCTTCTTCACCGTCCACCATCCCGAGGCCGAGTTCGCCGCCCCCGGCTGGCTCAACCCGCTCGCCATCGCCGTGGCGGGGGGCGGGATCCTGCTCGCGTGGCTCACCTATCACCGCCGGGCGGTGGACGCCGAGCGGCTCGCCGCGGCGTTCGGCCTCGTGCGCGAGGCGGCGCTGGCCAAGTTCTGGATCGACGATTTCTTCGAGGCGGTGTATCGCGGCGGGCTCCTGGCCTTCTCGCGGGCTGTCGGCTGGATGGACCGGTATCTGGTGGACGGGATCGTGAACGGGCTGAGCGCCTGGACGCTCGTCCTCGGCGACCGCCTGCGCCGCATCCAGTCCGGCCAGCCGCAGGACTACGTCTACGGCGTCGCCTTCGGGCTCCTGCTCCTCCTCGTGTTGATCCAGTGGCCGCGATGACCACGTTCCCGGTTCTCTCGGTCATCATGTGGGCGCCGTTCGTCGGGGCCTTCCTGATCATGTTCACCGCGCGCCACAGCCTGCTGCGCGTCCGCTGGATCGCCGCCGTCTCCACCGGCGTGTCCCTCATCCTGACGCTCCGGATCTTCTGGATGTACGACCGGGAGATCGCGGGCTTCCAGTTCTACGAGGCGTGGCCGCTGGTGCCGCCGCTGGGCATCACCTATCAGCTCGGCATCGATGGCATGAGCCTCTTGATGGTGCTGCTGACGTCCATCGTGATCTTCGCGGGGGTGTTCGCCTCGTGGACCGTCAAGGAGCGGAGCCAGGAGTTCTACGCGCTCCTCCTGGTGCTGGTCACGGGCGTGTACGGTGTCTTCGTCTCGCTGGACCTCTTCGTCCTGTTTCTCTTCTACGAGATCGCCGTGCTCCCCATGTACCTCCTCATCGGGATCTGGGGGTCCTCCGGCGAGATCCGTCCCCAGGGCATCTTCGGCTGGGCCCTCCGCCGCACCGGGGTCGGCACCAAGGAATACGCGGCCATGAAGCTGACCCTGTACCTGCTGTTCGGGTCGGCCTTCATCCTGGTCGGGGTGCTGGCGCTGTATGTCGCCGCGGGCTCGACGTCGTTCTCGTTCCTCGAGCTCGAGCTCACCCAGTTCGACCCGGCGCTCCAGTGGTGGGTGTTCCTGGCCTTCTACGTGGGCTTCGGGATCCTGGCGGGCATCTGGCCCCTGCACACCTGGTCGCCGGACGGCCACGCCTCGGCGCCCACGGCGGTCTCCATGCTCCACGCCGGCGTGCTCATGAAGCTCGGCGCCTACGGCTTCGTCCGCCTCGGGTTGGGGCTCCTGCCCGAGGGGACCCATCAGTGGGTCTGGCTGGTGGGCACCATCGCCTGCATCAACATCGTCTACGGGGCGCTCAGCGCCATGGCGCAGACCGACCTGAAGTACGTCATCGCCTACTCGTCGGTGTCCCACATGGGGGTGGTGATGCTGGGGGTGGCCACGCTCACGGAGAGCGGGCTCAACGGGGCGGTGTTCCAGATGTTCGCCCACGGCATCATGACGGGGCTCTTCTTCGCCCTCGTGGGGCTCGTGTACGAGAAGGCGCACTCGCGCGCCATCTTCACCATGGGCGGCTTCGGCCGGATGATGCCCGGCATCGCCACGGCCTTCACCGTCGGGAGCCTGTCCTCCCTGGGGCTGCCGGCCACGGCGGGC
>JACOVB010000372.1 GCA_016177555.1 Candidatus Rokuibacteriota bacterium | reverse complement strand
GCCGGGGGGATCGGCGGGGCGGCCAGGCAGGGCAGGAGCGCCCCGGAGTCGGTGGACAGCCCGGTGGCCGGATTTGCCGGCGGGCGGCCCCCCCGCCCGCGCGGCCGCACGGCGAGCCCGGCGGCCTTGAGGTAGGCGCTGGCGGTCTCGCGCCGCACACCCGTCGCCTGCTGGATCCGCCGAAGCGTCCAGCCCAACCGCCCAAGTGCCAGAACGTCCTGTCTCTTGTCGTCGCTCAAGATGTTGGTCATACTGGCGAGAGGGACCATAACCCCTCCCGCCGCGTCAACGTCTTGAGCGCCTACCCCCAATGCCCGGGTTTGAGGTGTCCATCTATGGCCGGTTTTGGGTGTCGACCGAGGGCGAGGGCAGCGAGGCTATTGACGTCGCGCACGAGCGTCTTCAACGGGTTGCCGAGCGCCGCATAGGCGGACAACGCCCCTGCGGATGACCTCTTGCCAGTCCATCCACTCGACCGCGAGTAACAGCCTCAGGATCTCGAGCTAGCGCTCGACGATGACGCGCTTCTTCGGCGTCTTGAGCAGGCTGAACAGATCCAGGATGAGATTTCTGAAGAGCCCCTTGGAGATCTCATGCTGGATCTCGGACAAGAGCTGCTGGCTCTGGAGCGTGACCCCCCCGCAGCTCGAACTGTGTCACGCCCCCACCGGCCGTGACAAGGATCGCGCGCACGGCGCGCAGGTGCCCCCGGGCAAGGTCGTGCAGGCCGGCTGGCTCGTCATGGGCGTGCCGGCCAAGCCCGTGCGGAAGATGAGCCCCGAGGAGCTGGAGGACGTCCTCCGCAACGCCAGCGATGACGTCGAGCTGTGGCGCCGCGACTACGGCGAAGGACGGTCGCGGGCCGTCGCCTGATCTCGACTCAGCCGCTCGGGGGGACGAGGGCGCCGGTGGCGCCGAAGTGGACGCCCGTCATATCTCAGCCGGCGACGAGCGGATTTCGGGCCACCAGCCCTGGGAACCGGCTGAAGTCCCGATCCACTGTCCACAGCTCGCGCACGCCGTGGAGCTGGCAGAGCGCGGCCACGCGCGCGTCGTGCACCGATGGGCCGGCGATCCGGCCCTCGACCAGGGCGGCACGCAGGCCGGACTAGTAACCCTCGGCCTCGGCGAGGAGGACAAGGCTCGGGGCCTCGAGCCACGCCTCCACCTGATCCAGCGCAACCTCGAGCGGGCTCGGCGGGGCGAAGATACGCGGATGGGTGACGATCGCCAGGAACTCGTGGACGCAGGGCCACGGGATCGCCCAGGGTGCCCGGTGTTCAGCGAACTCCCGGATCCGTGTGGCTGCCGCGTCGTGCCAGGGAGAGTCTTCGCGGTGGGCGTAGACGAGGAGGTTCGTGTCGACCGCGATCACCCGCCGCGGGCCTCGTATGCCATCTCCCGGATGCGTTCCCAGGAGGCACCGGCGGCGCCGGGCTGAAGGCCGTTGCCCTTGAACGAGGCCTTTCGCAGCCGGAACGCGCCTGCGCGCTGGCGGCGCTCGGCCACGACCTTTCGCAGTCCTTGCTCGATGAGGACCTTGAGCGTCGTGCCTTCGCGGGCCGCGACCTTCCGAGCCTCTTCGAGGAGTGAGTCGGAAATCTCGACGGTTGTCTTCATATGGGTAGATGTATCACCAGAACCATATAGCCGTCAATCCTCTAGATCGCGCTCGCCGGCGTGGAAAACCCTGCATCGCAGTTCAACATCTCACGACAGCCCTTCCCCCGTCTGAACCGGTGAGGCCACTGCTTCCCCGCGATCCTCGCCGCCACCGGCAGTCGTCTCCGCCGGCGCTTGTGGTCGCTGCCGGGATGCCCTATCCTTCGCCACCGATGCGCCTCGCGTGGGTGACCGACATTCACCTCAACTTCCTGACCGACCGTGCGGCGGAGGCATTCTGCGCCGAGATCGGCGAGACCGCCGTCGACGGGGTCCTCGTGGGCGGCGATATCGGCGAGGCGCCGAGCCTCATCCGCTACCTCGATCTCCTCGAGGCGCGCATCGCGCGACCTATCTAGTTTCTGTCTCGAAAGCCTGAATGCTCCGAGTTTTCACGGGGTTCGGGCGCGTGAGGCCGCCGCGGCCGAGGCACGGCGGCCACCGGTGTTCGAGGAAACACGCGAAAGCGCGGGTGGG
>JACOVB010000393.1 GCA_016177555.1 Candidatus Rokuibacteriota bacterium | reverse complement strand
GCGAGATCGACCTCGGCGCCGCGGAGGTCGTCGAGCGCGCGGGAGAGCCAGGCCCGCGTGTCCGCCGGCCGGATCGGGTCAGGGGGAATAGAGGAGTCTCCCTTCGCCCGCGATGGTCGAGGGCAGCGAGGCGCGCAGATGCAGGCGGGTGCTGAAGGCGGACTCGGTCCAGACGAGCACATCGGCGCCCACCGGGAGGCCCCAGAGGGCGTCGTAGGCGCGAGCGCTCCGCCGGAGTGAGGCGGGCATGTCATCCGGCACGACGACCATGAGGTCGTAGTCACTGTCCGCCGTGGCGCTGGAACGCGCGCGCGACCCGAAGAGGTAGACGCGCAGCGGCCGGTACGTCTCGATGAGGCGGCGGACGATCTCCGCCAGCGCCGGATCATGGGCGAGTGCGGGAACCGTGGTTGTGGCCAGGGGGCGGTCGGTCATGGGCATCCGCTCCTGGCCTCATTCTATCAGCCGCGGGCAGCCCCCGGCCCCGACTTCGGGGTGATCCCGCTTCCACGGTCAGCATAGGCCTCACCCGCCTTTCTTCTCGCCTTCGGCTGGAGTTTCGGCTCGCTCCGCTCGCCTCGGTCTGATCGGGTTGGGTTGAAGGAGCTCGTGGCCGGCGCCGTCCAGCGCCTCAGCCGGCGGCGCGGGCGAGGATACCAGGCGATCAACTGTGGCGACCTCACGCCCGAGCTCCTGAGGAGCGAGCTCTTCGGGCATGAGCGCGGCGCCTTCACGGGCGCCGTCGGGAAGACGGAGGGGCTCCTCCCCCGGGTGGACGGCGGCACGGTCTTTTTCGACGAGATCGGCGAGCTGCCGCCCAGGGCCCAGACCATGCTGCTGCGATTCCTCCAGAGCGGGGAAGGCCTGGCAGTGGGTGCCACGCGCAGCACGCGGGTCGACGTGCGCGTGATCGCGGCGACCCACCGCGACCCCGAGACGGCGGTCGAGGAGGGCACCTTCCGGGAAGACTTCTACTATCGCCTGTGGGGCGCCGTCCTGGAGGTGCCGGCGCTGCGGGCGCGCCGGGAGGACATCCCGCTGCTCGTCGAGCACTTCCGCCTTCAGTGCAACCGCGAGGACCAGCTGGCGGTGGAGGGGTTCACCCGTCAGGCGCTGGCTCTCCTCGAGGCCGACCCCTGGCCGGGGCACGTGCGGGAGCTGGAGAGGGTCGTGTACCGGGCCGTGGCCGTCCGGCGTCGAGGGGCGGTGCAGCCGGAGGATGTGAAGCTCCCCGCCCTGCGGCGGAAGGCGCCGGTGGCGGCCGCGCCCCCCGCCGACGTGGCCGGGCCGGCGACCACGGCAACGCTCACCCGATACCAGGCCGAGGCCCTCCGCTTGGCGTCTGCCGGCGGCGAGGTGCGCCGAGGTGACCTCATGGCGCGCTGTGGGATCTCGACGGAATCAGCGCGGCGAACGCTGGCCTCGCTGGTCGAGCTGGGCCTCTTGCGCCGGCTCGGGAGCGGGCGGGGGGCGTGGTATGTGCTTCGGGCGCCTGACGAGGGAGGAGGATGGAACGGGGACTCGGGTGCGGGGTCTCATATCCCCGCGCAGGGGCACGCGTCGCTCCGGCCAGCTGGGCCCCTCCCCCGCGGGGGAGATTTTCCGGCCCAGCACGTCGCGCAGACGCCCCGGCCGGAGGGGTTGACCGCGTCAGCGCGGCGGGCGATCGCCCGGGCGGCCAGCGACGGATTGGCCGAGGTAGTGCTCCCTGACCGCGGGGTTGTTGAAAATCTCCTCGCCCGTGCCCTCGAGGGCCTTCCGCCCAAGCTCGAGCACCACGGCGTGGTCGGAGATGGCCAGGGCCTGCCTGGCGTTCTGCTCGACCATGATGATCGTGGCGCCGTCACGGTTCATCTGCCGGATGGTCGCGAACACGTCGGCAACCATCAGCGGCGAGAGGCCGAGGGAGGGCTCGTCGAGCAGGAGCAGGCGTGGGTGGCGGAGGAGCGCGGCGGCCATCTCGAGGACCTGCTGCTGGCCGCCGCTCAGATTGCCCGCCAGTTCGTCGCTCTTCTCACCGAGCACGGCGAACCGGGCCATCAGCGCCTCGACGTCGCGCGCCACCGCGGGGTCGCGCCGGGTGTAGGCGCCCATCTCGAGGTTCTCCCTCACCGTCATCGCCGGGAAGTTGCAGCGCCCCTGCGGGACCAGCGACAGGCCGCGCCGGAGGATCTCGGTCGGGTGCAAGCCCGCGACGTCCTCCCCCGCGAGGACGACGCGCCCGTGGCGCGGCCGGACGAGCCCGAACAGGGTCTTGAGCAGCGTAGATTTCCCGGCGCCGTTGGCCCCGATGAGGCAGACGATCTCGCCTTCGGCCACGTCGAACGACACGCCGCGCAGGACCTCGATGTCGCCGTATCCGGAGCGCAGGTCCTCCACATGCAGCAGCACGCCATCACCGGCCAAAGTACGCCTCGATGACCAGCTCGTTGCCCTGGATCGCCTGCGGCGGCCCCTCGGCGATCTTCTCCCCGTGGTCGAGCACCACGATCCGGTGGGCGATGTCCATGACCACCTCCATGTTGTGCTCCACCAGGAAGATCGTCGTGCCCCGGTCGTTGAGGGCGCGGATCTGTTCCTTGACGCGGTTGATCATCGTGGGGTTCACCGCGGCCGCGGGCTCGTCGAGCAGGACCAGCGCCGGGTCGCACATGAGGGCGAAGACGAAGGCGAGCAGCTTGCGCTGGCCGTAGGAGAGGTTCGCCGCCGGCTGGTCCCGCAGGCGCGTGAGCTCGACGAGCTCGAGCAGTTCCTCCGCCCGGGCACGGGCGGCGCGCTCGAAGGCGCGGACGCGCGGCGTGCGGGCCACGCGCCCCAGGAACGATTCCTCCTGGTGCTGCTGGACGGCCACCATCAGGTTCTCGAGCACCGTGAGAGCGGGGAAGACGCGGACGAGCTGGAAGGTGCGCGCAATCCCCAGCCGGGAGATGCGGTGGGGCGGCAGGCCGGTAACCTCCCGCCCCCGGTACGTGACGCGGCCGCCGTCCGGCGACAGGTAACCCGTGACGCAGTTGAAGAGCGTGGTCTTGCCCGACCCGTTGGGCCCGATGAGGCAGACGATCTCGCCACGGAAGACGTCGAGGTCGACTGACTGCAGCGCGGCGATCCCGAAGAACCGCTTGGTGAGGCCCCGCACCGAGAGCAGCGGCTCGCCGGGCGTCGTCACCGCACGTCTCTCGTCACGTCGCCCTCGCGCCCCACGGTCGACACAACGGGAGCGCTCCGGGGCCGGAAGAGCCGGCGAAGCAGACCCTCCAGGCCGTCAGGGAAGTAATGCACGCTCGCGAGGAGGATGAACCCGTAGAGGATGAGGCGCGCCTGCGGCGCGATCCGAAGGAACTCCGGGACAGCGGTGAAGATCACCGCACCGAGGATGACTCCCCGCAGGCTCCCGCGTCCCCCGATGAACACGATGATGAGCAGGTTCACCGTGTAGTACATCGTGAGCTGCTCGGGCGACACGATGGTGAACCACCAGGCGTAGAAGACCCCCATCACGCCGGCCATGGCGGCGCCGACGACGAAGGCGATCATCTTGTACTTCTGGGGGGAGACGCCGGCCGACGCGGCGAGCACTTCGTCCTCGCGCACAGCCCGGAACGCGCGGCCCACCCGCGACGTGGTCAGCGCTCGGTAGAAGGCAACGGCGAGCCCGAGCATCACCAACATCAGGTAGTAGAAGTCGACGAGCGTGCTCACGCGCACGCCGAGGATGACGGGGCGCGGGATGCCGGGGATGCCCATCGGGCCGCGCGTGACGCCGATCCAGTTGCGAGCGACCAGTTCGGCGATGAGGGCGAAGCCGAGGGTGCCGATCGCGAAGGAGTGCTCGGAGAGCCGGAAGGAGGGCACCCCGATCGCCACCGCGAGCACGGACGCGAGCACGGCGCCCAGCCCGAGGGCCAGGAGCGGGGCCCCGCTGTAGTCCACGGCGAGGATGGCCGCCGTGTAGGCGCCGGTGCCGAAGAAGGCGGGGTGGGCGAGGGAGAGCACGCCCACCTGGCCCACGCTCAGGTCGTAGCTCAGCGCGAGGACGATGTACATGCCCGTCAGGACCAGGATGTGGATGAAGTAGGGCGTGGTCACGAAGGCGGGCACGAGGAGGAGGACTGCGGCCGTCGCCGCCAGCGCCGCCCGGCGCACGCCGCTCAGATGCCGACCCTCCGCCCGAAGAGGCCGTGCGGTCGAAGGAGGAGCACCAGGATCATCATCCCGAACGGGAAGGCGTCCTTGTAGGCGGTGTCGATGTTCACGTGCCATCCGTAGCCGGCAGCCAGCGCCTCGGTGACACCGATGATGAACGCCGCGGAAATAGCGCCCGTCACGCTGCCCATCCCGCCCATGACCACTGCCGCGAAGGCCTTCAGCGTCACCAGCGAGCCCATCGTCGGTAGGACGTTGAAGAGCGGCGCGATCAGGCTGCCGGCGAGCCCCGCCAGCGCCGCGCCGATCCCGAAGGTCAGGCTGGCGATGCGCCGCACGTCGATGCCGTGCACCGCGCACGCCTCCCGGTTCTGCGACATCGCCCGCATGGCCTTGCCCGTCCGTGTGCGCTGGATGAAAAGGTGCAGCAGCCAGAAGGTGAGCGCCGTGACCGCGAACACGGCGAGACGCTGCCAGGAGATGGTGACGAATAACACCCGGATGGTCGTCTTGCTCAGCGTGGTAGGCGTCGTCCGGGGCGAGGTGCCCCAGATCCACATCGCGGCGTTGACGAACACGATGGACGTCGCGAGCGTGGCGATGATGTGGGCGTGCCAGCCCCGGTCGAGGATCGGGCGGATCACGACGCGCTCGTAGCCCACGCCGAAGACGAACATGATCGCCACCGTCAGCACCACGGCCACCGGATACGGGATCGGCCCGTCATAGGGGTAGACGATCGAGAACGCGTAGGCGCCGAGCATGAAGAACTCGCCGTGGGCGAAGTTGACAATCTGGACGATGCCGAAGATCAGGGAGAGGCCGACGGCGACCAGGGCGTACTGGGAGCCGAGGATGAGGCCGTTCAGCAGCTGCTCGACGAAGATCTCCATCCTCGGCTCCCCGTGCGTGGTTCCGCTAGTTCGTGGGTACCACCTTGAGCAGCTTCACCTGGCACTCGCTCATGGTGGTGAGGGCCATGTTGGTGTGGGCCTGGTTGTGATCGTCGAACTTCACCGGCCCGAGGATCGGGTCGGTGAAGTCGAGCTTCTTCAGGCCCTGGCGGATGGCGTCGGGCTCGGCCTTGCCGCCGAGCTCGATCGCACGCGCCAGCGCGTGCAGCCCCGAGTAGGAAATGCCGTGGTGGATGTGCGGCTTCTGCTTGAACGCCTGCTCGAAGCGCCGGTCGAACGCGGGGCTGATCCCGTTGGCGCCGAACGTCGCTTCCACGAGTCCCTCGCCGAGGCTGCAGTCGTCGCGGATGGCCTTGGCGAACTCGTTGGTGACGACGCTGCCGCGCGCGAAGAGCATGGGCCGCATCCCCGACTCCCTGAGCTGGCGCACGAGGACGCTGGCGTCGCGCGACTCCATGACGAGGAGCAGGGCCTGCGGGCTCATGCTCTTCACCTTGGTGAGCTGGGGTCGGTAGTCGGCCGTCCCCTGCTCGAAGTACTCGACGGTGAGGAGTCGCACCCCGACCTTCTTGAACTCCTCGCCGTAGGCCGCGGCCGCGCCGCGGCCGAAGTCGTTGTTGGGCCCGAACATCGCCACCGTTTTGGCCTTCTCCGCGATCACCCTGGAGAAGGTCTTGGCCATGGTGCTGTCGTCCACGTTCAGGCGGAACTGCCACACGTTGCCACCCACGCCCGCCATCTGGGTGATCCGGGGGTTGGTGGAGCTGATCGTGAGGTTCGGGATCTTCGCCTCCTCGATCACCGGCATGATGGCCAGGGTCGCCGAGCTGCAGGCGCCGGAGATCATGGCCACGACCTTGTCGAGGTCAATGAGCTTGCGGGCGGCGTTCACCCCTTCGGTCGGGTTGCACTGGTTATCGCCGTAGAAGAGCTGGATCTTGCGCCCGCCAAGAATACCCTTGGCGTTGATCTCCGCCAGGGCCCACTCGAAGCCGACCTTCTCGTCCTGCCCGATAAAGCTGACCGGCCCGCTGAACGGTTTGTTGATCCCGATTCTGATCGGCTCCTGCGCCGCCGCGGGGCCGCCCGTCGCCGCTAGCGCCAGGAGCGCCCCCGCCACCACCGCTCCGATCCGTCTCATGCCACTCCTCCTCCAGGTTCCGTCCTTCTCGAGTGAACTTACCCACGCGATCGCCCCCGCACCGGATCGTCCGCGACCCGGGGGACGTCGCCGCTGATGCCCGTGACCTCCTTGACACCGCCCCCGTGGCTACAGCCGCGTCAGCAAGGTGCCGAATCCGCGTACCGGCTGACGGACGCCGGCCAGGCGCAACAGGCTCCACATGGTCGCCTGGTTGCTCGAGACGGCGGGCTTGCCGAGCTCACGCTCGAGCCGCTCGAGCGCCTCCACCGCGCGGAAGTCGGTGCAGCTCAGGAAGATGCCCTGCGCCTCGGGCCGATCGACTGACCGCACCAGGTCCACGATCTGGTCCGGTGTCGTCCCCGCGATGTCCTCCGGGTCGGGGAAGCCGAGCCCGCGGATCGCGCACACCGTGAGGCCGTGGCCCTCGAAGAACGTCTTCTCGAGGTCGTTCAGCCAGTCCTCGTAGGGCGTGAGGACCGACACCCGCTGGATGCCCAGCTCGCGCAGCCCCGCCAGCACCGACGACGAGGTGGTCGTCGACGGCTTCTTCGTCAGCGACTCCATGAGGTCGCTGATCTTCCGGTCGTAGCCCACGCCGCCCATGAGGCTCCCGGCCGTGCAGCCGAAGGCGTAGGCGTCCATGTTGGCGTGCGACAGCTCCTCGCAGCATCGCGGCACGTAGTCGATCATGCGCAGAAGCTGCTCGGGCGTGTCCTCGCTGTTGACCACGCGCGAGAAGTGCGCGGTGACGCCGGGCGGCGCCATCCGGTACATGTCCGGCTCCAGCACCACGTTGCCCGAGGGCACGAGCACGCCCAGCCGCGTTCCTGTCCGGGCCATCCTCCCTGGTCCTCCTCCTCGGCGGGCGCCTCGACGGCCCCGCGCTCACGCCCCGGCGGGGGCCGCCCACCCGCGAACTCGCCCGCTCCCAGGCCCTTGCTGCCGTTTCCTCCTAGCCGACGACCTGAAGCTCCTGGCTCGACCGCGTGAGCCGCCGCACGCCACTCACGGTGATCTCCACGGCGTCCTCGACCTGTACACCGCCCCAGGGATGCTCGTAGTACGGCGTCTCCACGCAAAACACCATGCCCGGCTCGAGCAGCGTCGACGTCGCCGCGTTGATGGTGGGCGGGTCGTAGGGCTCGAGGCCGATGCCGTGACCCACGTGAGTGCGCTGGTAGTGCGGCATCCCCGCCTCCCGCGTGACCCGCATGGCGAGCTCGAAGATCTGGCTCACGGGCACGCCGGGCTTCATGGCGGCGATGGCGGCCTTCTCGCCGGCGAGGATGGCAGAGTAGTAGCGTGCCTGCTTGTCGCTCGGGCGGCCCAGCACCGCGGTGCGCGCGATGTCGGAGCGATAGCCCTGGTAGGTGCAGCCGAGATCCAAGCGCACCAGCTCGCCCGGAGCCAGTTTCCGCTCACCGGGGTAGACATCCGCCAGCGCCGCCCGCTCGCCGATCGTCACCACCGTGAACGACGGCGAGGCGCCCCGCCGCAACACCTCCTGCTCGTAGACCTGCGCGGCCTCGCGCTCCGTGACGCCCGGCTTCAGCATGCCAAGAATGGCCGCTATGCCCTCCTCGGCAATGGTGGCGGCACGCTCGAGCCGGGAGACCTCTCCCGGGCTCTTGATCATCCGCGCGGTGCGTAGGTGCTGGTGGGCCGGCTCGATCGTGGTGCCCTTCAGGCGCTCTTCGATCATCCGCCACGTCGCGGGGAGCATCCCCGTCTCGTCCACGCCGACGCGTCGGCCGATCACGCCGAGGCTGCCGAGCACGGCCGCGAGCCCGTCCGCCGCGGCCGGCGCCGGCGACTTCGTGAACTCGCGGATCTTCCTGCCGATGACGCCGGGGTCATCGGCGTACTCGAAGAAGAATTTGCCGTAGCACTGGAGGTGGTCCACCGCGATCTTGTCAGCCGCCACCCCTGTCGTGTCGATGAACGGGACGACGAGACCGACACCTTGGCGCGTGAACACACCGTACAGCTCGAGTCCGTGGAACAGCGAATGCGAGACCGAGCGGAAGCCGGTGATGTAGTAGAGGTTCTCGGGACTGGTTGCGACGATGGCGTCGAGGCCCTCGGCGTCGAGCACCGCCGTCAGTCGCGCCTTGTGGTGGCTGTCCATGCTGACTCCTCTGTCCAGGCTGACTCCTCTGGGAAGTTCGGGATGCCTTCGCGGCCGAAGAGCTCGATCGCTTCCTGCATCTCGGACACCGTGCTGGCGACGAACAGCATCCGGGAGAACGTGGTCACGCCGACCTGCTGGTCGGTGCGCCCCCGCTTGCAGACCTCCTCCACGCCTCTCTTGATCTCCTCCGGGGCGCGCCCTGCCGGCATCCAGCCCTCCGCGCGCTCGCCGGCGTGGCGCCGGCCAGAGTGAACGCGCCAGGACGGTAGCGGCCCTCGATGATCCAGACGCTGCCGAGCCGCGCGCGCTCCGCGTGACGCGCCCACTGCGTTACCTGGCGCGGTACGTCGTGCCCCAGGCGCGCGGCGCCCGGGCTATCGGTCCAGCGCGAGCCCATAGCTCTCCCGCAGCACGGTCAGGAGCCCGTCGAAGTCGGCCGGCGCCGCGGGGACCGGCGGCAGCCACGCGCGCGAGGCGCCCGGATCCTTGAGGCCGGTCGACGTGATGACCGCCACGATCGTCTGGTCCGGGTCGAGCGCCTTCTGCGCGCGCATCTGCATCACCGCGGTGAGCGACGCGATCGAGGATGGCTCGGCGAAGATGCCCTCCTCGCGCGCGAGCGCGCGCTGCGCCTCGAAGATGCCCTCGTCGGTGATCCTCACACCCGCACCGCTCGAGTCCTTGAGCGCCGTCAGGCCCTGGTAGGTGCCGTAGGGCGAGGCGATCGAGAACGCGACGGACTGGCCACCTTGCACCTTCTCGGGCGCGGCGAGGTCGCTCTCGAGCGCGTGAGCGAGCGGGCCGAACGGTTCGGCGGCGACCATCCGCGGCAGCGTCTTCACGAGGCCGAGTGCGTGGAGATCGGTCCAGCCCTTCCAGATGCCGAAGAGCCCGTCGCTGTAGGCGCTCGGCACGACGACGACGGCCGGCGCCGTCCAGCCGAGGTCCTCCGCGATTTCGTAGGCAATCGTTTTGTAGCCGTCGACGCCGTACGGGTTCGAGCCGATCGGCGGGAGGCTGAAGCCGCCGGTCGGATACCAGCCAAGGCGCTCGATGCCCTGGCGCATCAGCGCCCACCGCGACTCCGGCGTGGGGCAGGCGACGACGGCGGCCCCGTACGCCTGCATGAGCGTCTTCATCGTGTCGGGCACGGAGGCGAGCGTGAAGATCACGCACGGCAGCCCGGCGCGCGCGGCGTAGGCCGCGGTCGAGGCGCCGTGGTTGCCGGTGGAGGCGATCGTGATCACGCGCGCGCCGGACTCGACCGCGTGGGTCACCGCCACCGAGCAGAGGCGGTCCTTGTACGACCACGTCGGGTTCTGGCTCTCGTCCTTCGCGTAGAGCCTGGGCAGTCCGAGCCGCCGGCCGAGCCGCTCGAGGTGGATGAGCGGCGTCGCGCCCTCGCCGAGGGAGACCGGCCGCTCGCCGGCCACCGGGAGCAGCGGCGCGAACCGCCACAAGCCGCGCGGAGTCGTGGGCAGGCGCTCGGGCGTGATCCCCTCGAGCGGTACCAGATCGAGCTTGACGGAGAGATTGACGGGCACGTTCTCGGCCGCACAGCGTGGGCAACCCGTAAAAATGCGTGGCTCGTGGAACAGCGTGTGGCAGCGAAGGCACTCCAACCCGACGACGCGCGCCCGTGGAGTCATGACCCCGCGCAGTATAGGGACGCGACCGGGACCTGTCAACGGGAGCGTGTCAGTCGAAGAGCTGGACACCGCCGCTGCGGGCGGCAGAGGCGCATAGATTAGGATGACGCGGCTGGCCTCTCGCTTGACGTGGTGGCATACCCTTGCGCACCGCCCCCGGCATCGGCCCGGTCACCGCCGCCGCCTTCGTCGCGACCCTCGATGACGCCCAGCGCTTCCGCCACGCGCACCAGGTCGAGGCCTCCCTCGGCCTGGTGCCGCGCGAGCGCAGTTCAGGGGAGACGCAACACCGCGGCCACATGACCAAGGCGGGGCCTCCCCGCATGCGCTGGATCTTGATTCACGTCGCCGTCTCCCTCCTTGGGCGCCGGCCGGCGCAGGCGGAGGCCCTCCACGCGTGGGCCCTGCACATCGCGGCGCGTCGCGGCAAGCACATCGCCGCCGTGGCCCTCACCCGCCGGGTGGCCGGCATCCTCTATGCGCTGCTCCGGGACGGCATGACGTTCGACCCCCGCCGCTCGCCACGGCCCGCGGGCGCGGCCACGCTCCCAGTCTCAGCGATGGGATGATCGCGCGTGACGATCCCGGTCTCTCGCAGGTTCGACGGGTGGGTGAGCGCGAGTCTTGACTTGGCCGCCCTCGAGGGCCGTCGCATAGATGGCGCCCCCACCCTTCGAATCCCCTCTTGCGCCGGCGAGCGCAATCGCTTGCCCCTGATG
>JACOVB010000392.1 GCA_016177555.1 Candidatus Rokuibacteriota bacterium | reverse complement strand
TTCGCCAAGGCGACGTTCACTCCGGTCGGCTACCTCTTCCTGCAGCAACCGCCCGCCGAGCGCGTGCCCATCCCGGACTTCCGCACCATTGCCAGCACGCCCACCGGCCGTCCGAGCCCGGACCTGCTCGACACGATCTACCTCTGCCAGCAGCGCCAGGAGTGGTATCGCGACTTCGC
This sequence comes from Candidatus Rokuibacteriota bacterium, assembly GCA_016177555.1. Next base: position 2,199 of record JACOVB010000392.1, on the reverse strand, counting down.
GCGGACGATGGGCGAGGCACCGCTCGGGCTGGTCGGCTCGGTGCGGGTCACGGACGATGTCGTCACCGCGGCCGCGGCGATGCGCGGCGTTCTCGGCTTCAACCTCGACGAGCGGCGCCGGCTACCCACCTGGACCGAGGCGCTGCGCCGGTTCATCGATCAGGCGGATGGCCTCAGCATCCTCGTCATGGTGAGCGGGGTCGTGGGGAGCAACAACCGCCGCCGGCTCGACCCTGAGGAGTTTCGGGGCTTCGCGCTGGCGGAGCCGCTCGCCCCGCTGGTCTTCGTGAACGGCGCCGACACCAAGGCGGCGCAGATGTTCACGCTGGCGCACGAGCTGGCGCACGTCTGGCTCGGCGAAACGGCCCTCTCCGATGCGCAAGCGTCCGAGGCTCCGCAGCACGACGTCGAACGCTGGTGCAACCAGGTCGCTGCCGAGCTGTTGGTGCCGCTCGCGTCGCTGCGCGAGACGTATGATCGGAACGCAGCGCTCGAGGCCGAGGTCGATCGTCTTGCGCGGCGCTTCAAGGTGAGCACGCTCGTGATCCTGCGACGGATCCAGGACGCTGGCGGCCTCAGCCGCCAGCAGCTCCGGGACGCCTACGAGGCGGAGATCGAGCGCCTCCGCGCCATTCCGAGGGGCAGCGGCGGCGACTTCTACCTCACGCTCGGCGCACGGGCGGGCAAGACCTTCGCCCGGGCGCTGGTGATCAGCACGCTCGAAGGCCGGACCTCCTTCACCGAGGCGTTCCGGCTGCTCGGGTTCAAGAAGATGGCGACGTTCCGCGACCTCGGACAGAGCCTCGGGGTGGGTTTCTGATGGCCTACCTGCTCGACGCGGATGTGTTCATCCGGGCCAAGAACCTGCACTACGGCCTCGACTTCTGCCCGGCCTTCTGGGACTGGCTCATCACGCAGAACGGCGCCGGCCTGGTCTTCAGCATCGAGAAGGTGGGCGACGAGGTGCAGGCCGTGGACGACGAGCTTTCCGTGTGGGCGGGTGCGCGCGGCGACGCGTTCTTCCTCAAGCCTGACGCCGCGGTGTTCCCTGCCCTCGCCACAGTCAGCACCTGGGCCAGCGGACAGCGCTACGAACCGGCCGCCGTGAGCACCTTCCTCCAGGTGGCGGACTACTACCTCGTGGCCCAGGCACGGGCGGCCAGCCACACGGTCGTGACGCACGAAGTTCCTTCGGCCTCGGCGCGCAAGATCAAGATTCCCGACGCCTGCATCGGGCTCGGCATCAAGTGCATGACACCTTACGAGATGCTGCGCCGGGAGCGGGCGCGGTTCGTGCTGGGACGGAGCGAAGCGGATTCGCCAAGTGATTCGGAGGACCTGGCATGAGCCCCGAGGTCTCCGAGCGCTCCTTCGAGGAGGCGATCGAGTGCGCGCTGCTCCAGCGCGGCCCCGACGCCTGCGCCGGATGTGCGACCGCCGTCCGCGAGACGCCGCCGCCCTGGGGCGACACGCCGCCGGGCGGCTATCGCAAGCGGCGCCCGGAGGACTACGACCGCGCGCTCTGCCTCCTGCCGCGCGGCGTCGTGGACTTCGTTCTTGCCACCCAGCCCAGGGAGTGGCAGAAGCTCGCCCAGCACCACGGCGCGGCGGTGAAGGGGCAGTTCCTCCGGGGCGAACCGGCGGACGCTCCAGCGGGACCTCAAGGCGATGGTGGACACGGGTTTGTTCACCGAGCGGGGCACGGGACTGACGGACCCGACGCGACACTACCGGCTCGCGGAGGCGATCCTGGGACCTGGAGGGGGAGCTGTGACAAGCTGTGACAGGGTCGGGGCCGGCTGGGCCGATGGCGATACGCGATACCATGAAAATCGAACGCACGATGTTCGATCTTCATGGTGCCGTTGCGGCATGATCGGACGGCCTTCACGGCGCGCCGATACCTGGACGTCCTCACCGGGCTCTTCATGGTTCGACAGCTCAGGCCGTGGCACGAGAACCTCAGGAACCGCCAGGTCAAGTCGCCGATGGTCCACCTGCGCGCCCGCGGCCTGCTGCACACGCTCTTGGGCCTTGCCACCGGAGGGGCCGTTACTTAGACTTGACGCATCAACTCTGAATAGCCTCTGGCGCTATTAAGTCTTTCTGAACACGTGGAGGTACAGCCGGGATTGAGGCGCGGCGAAACCGGAAAGTACGAGGTCACCAGCGTCGGCGGGGAACGGGTCCACGCGTTCG
>JACOVB010000412.1 GCA_016177555.1 Candidatus Rokuibacteriota bacterium | reverse complement strand
CTCACCGAGGCTCACCGGGCCGAGCTTCGACGTCTGGGCATCGAGACGTTCGAGAGCGAGGACTACCGGGAAGGCACCCGGGCCTTCCTCGAGAAGCGGCCGCCGAGGTTCCAGGGGCGGTAGCCGCTGCGAATCGCCGTCCTCTCCTCGACCCCGTTCAACCCGCTGGAGGGGAGCGGCACGTTCGTCAGCCTCGATGCCTTGGCCCGGGGGCTCCGCGCTCTCGGCCACGAGGTGGAGCTCCGGCCCCTTCGGGTCCGCACCGGCTTCCATACACTCGACCGCTGGCTCTACAACCTGGGCGTGGCGCTGTCCCCTCCCCGCGGCGCGCACCTGGTCGTCGGCTATGACCTCGACGGATTTCTCTGGGCGCGGCGGCGCCGGATCCCCTTCGTGGCGACGCTGAAGGGGATCATCGCCGACGAGCTGAAGAACGAGCGGGGCTGGGTCCGAGCGCTCCTCGGGATCCAGGCCCGCTGGGAGCGGCGAAACACCGAGCGCGCCGACATGGTCGTCTTGTCCAGCCACTACTCCGCCGGCGTCGCGCGGGCGGAGTACGGCGTCCCGGCCTCCCGGATTGCCGTGGTGCCGGAGGCCATCGATGTCGAGGGCTGGCGCGCGCGCTTCGCCCGCGCAGGGCAGCGCCCGCGGGCGGGGCCGGTCGTGCTCTGCGTCGCGCGCCAGTACCCGCGCAAGCGCATCGGCGACCTGCTGTACGCCGCCGCATGGCTCCGGTCGAGAATCCCCGCGGCGCGGATCCGCATCGTGGGACGGGGTCCCGAGGGTGCTGCGCTCATGCGGCTCCACGGGGCGCTCGGCCTGGGGGAGGGGGTGGCGCTGCTCGGCGACATCTCGCGGGAGCGGCTGGCCGAGGAGTACGCCAACGCCGACTGCTTCTGTCTCCCCAGCGTGCAGGAAGGATTCGGCATCGTCTTCCTCGAGGCCATGGCCGCGGGGCTCCCCGTCGTCGCGTGCCGGGCCGCCGCCGTGCCGGAGGTGGTGCTGGACGGCCAGACAGGGGTCCTGGTGCCGCCCCGCGACCCCGAGGCGCTGGCCCGGGCTTTGGCGGAGCTCCTGAGGCGACCCGAGCGCGCCCGCGAGCTGGGCGAGGCGGGGCGCCGCCGCGCGGCGGAGTTCACGCCCACGCTGATCGCCGAGCGGTTCCTGGACGCGGTAAGATCGCATATCGGAGAGGCCGCACCGACATGAAGCCAGGTCTGCTCTACGTGACGCGCAAGTTCACGTTCTCCGCGGCCCACCGCTACTGGCGGGACGAGTGGAGCGCCGAGGAGAACGCTCGCGTGTTCGGCCCGCTCACGGTCACCCACGGACACAACTACGTGCTCGATGTCACGCTGCGCGGGTCCGTGGACCCGCTGACCGGGATGGTCGTGGACCTCGGCGAGCTCAAGCGCGTGGTGGGCGGCACGATCCTGGCGCGCTTCGATCACGCCGATCTCAGCGCCGACCCCCTCTTTGCCCGGCGCCAGATCCCCACCACCGAGAACCTCGTCCGTGCCATCTGGGACTTGCTGGTCCCCAGGCTGGGCGTCGAGCGCCTCCACGGCCTGCGGCTCTGGGAGGACCCCACCTTCCACGTGGAGTACTTCGGGCCGTGAGCGCGCTCCGGCTCACCCGCTTGTACCACTTCAGCGCCGGGCATCGCCTGGCGAGCCCGGCGCTCTCGGACGCCGAGAACGCGCGGGTCTATGGCCAGTGCTACCGGCAGCACGGTCACAACTACCGGGTCGAGGTGACGCTGGCGGGACGCCCCGATCCGACGACGGGCATGGCGGCCGACCTCGCGCTGCTCGACACCGCGGTGGAACGGGTGATCCTGGAACGGGTGGACCACCATGACCTGTCCGGCACGGTGCCGGCCCTCGACGGCGTCATCACCACCGGCGAGAATCTGGCCCGCGCCTTCTGGCAGTGGCTGGAGCCGGCCCTGCCTCCGGCGACTCTCACGCGCGTCGCGGTGATCGAGACGGACAACAACGCCTTCGAGTACCGCGGCGAGACCACGAGGTGACAGCATGCTCGAGCAGGTGATCCGCGATCTGCTGAAGGAGCTGGGGCAGGACCCCGAGCGGGAAGGGCTCGAGAAGACGCCCGCGCGGGTGGCGAAGGCCCTGGAGTACCTCACCTCCGGCTACCAGCAGGACGCGCGCGCGGT
>JACOVB010000411.1 GCA_016177555.1 Candidatus Rokuibacteriota bacterium | reverse complement strand
GCCGAAGAAGGAGAGCCGCATCACGAGCAGCAGCGGGATCAGGAAGAAGAGAACGAGCCAGAGGCAGGCGGGGCCGATGAGGACGAGACCCGCGCGGAACCCGTCTCTCATGCCCCGCCGCCCCGCGGCACCAGCAGCGTGTGGGCCGCCTCCCAGGACAGCGTCACGTCCGTCCCCGCCTCGCGTCGCGCCGCGCCGGTGTTCTGGGTGAGGACGATGACGCGCCCGGCCGCCGTCCCCACCACGTAGTAGATGACGGTGCCCAGGAACACGCTGTCCTCGATGCGCCCGGCGAGCGTGTTGCGGGTATCCCCGGCCCCGGGCCCGAAGGCGATCTTCTCTGGCCGGATCAGCGCCGCTGCGGGCCCCCGGACCATCTCCCCTCCCGCCGGCAGCCCGATGAGCCGTCCGCCTCCCGCCACGGCCAGGGTGAGGACGCCCCCGGCCGCCTCCGCCACGTCCCCCTCGATGCGGTTGGTCTGCCCGATGAAGCCGGAAACGAACTCGTTGGCCGGCCGGTCGTAGATCGTGGCCGGGGGCCCCACCTGCATGATGCGGCCGCGGCTCATGACCGCCACGCGGTCGGACATGGCCAGCGCCTCGGCCTGGTCGTGGGTCACGAAGACCGTGGTGATGCCCACGCGGCGCTGGATCTCGCGCAGCTCGATGCGCATCTCGTCCCGGAGCCGCGCGTCGAGGTTGGACAGCGGCTCGTCCAGCAGCAGGATGGCCGGCTCCACCACCAGCGCCCGCGCCAGCGCGATGCGCTGCTGCTCGCCGCCCGACAGCTGACGCGGGTAGCGCTGGGCGGCATGAGGCAGCCGCACCAGCGTGAGCGCCCGCTGCACCCGAGCGCCGATGTCGGCCGCGGTTGTCCGGCGCATGCGCAGGCCGAAGGCCACGTTCTGGGCCACCGTCATGTGGGGGAAGAGGGCGTAGTTCTGGAAGACCATGCCGATGTTGCGCCGGTAGGCCGGCTGGCGCGTCACGTCATCGCCGCCGATGCGGATCGCGCCCCCGTCCGGGCTCAGGAGTCCGGCGACCATCCAGAGCGTCGTGGTCTTGCCACAGCCCGACGGCCCGAGAAGCGAGACGAACTCGCCCTCCTCGATGGTGAGGCTCACGCCGTCCACCGCGAGGACCGAGTCGAAGCGCTTCGTCAGGCCGTCGAGCGTGAGCCGGGCCATGCTCTAGTTCTCGATCTCCTTGTTCCAGCGTTCCGTCCACTGCGGGCGCACGGCGTTGATGGTCTCCCAGTCCACCTTCATGAGCTTGCCGATCTGCTCCGTCCCGTAGGGGACCTTGGCGGCGAGGGCCGGCGGGAGCTTCACCATCTTGTTGTACGGGCCGAACTTGAACCCCTCGGCCCAGACCTGCTGGGCCTCCTGGTCCAGCATGGCGTTGATGAACTCGTTGGCCAGCTTGCGGTTCTTGGCGCCCTTGACCACGTTCATCGTCACGCCCAGCGCGATCGCCCCCTCCTTGGGGTAGACGAACGCCACGGGGAAGCCCGTGTCGGCCAGCGAGTAGACGCGCCCGCTCCCCCACACGCCGATCCACGCCTGCTTGGACTGGAACAGCTCGGAGTGCTTGCCGGGCTGCGCCTCGAAGACCAGCACGTTCTTCCGGAATCGCTTGAGCGCGTCGACGCCCGGGTTGATGTTCTTCTCCGACCCGCCGTTCATCCGGGCGAACATGACCAGGGCGTGCAACCCGTAGGTGTTCTGGATGGGCGGAATCACCAGGTGCCCGGCGTGCTCGGGCCTGGCGATGTCGTTCCACGAGGTGGGCGGCGCCCAGCCCTTCTGCTTGAAGATCTCGGGGCTGTACATGAGCCCCGTGGCGACCACGCCCATGTCCACGCCGACGCCGTCCTTGTGCTTGGCCAGGTCGTAGAGGTTCTTGAGATTGGCCACGATCGTGGCATCGATGGGCTCCCAGAGGCCGAGGGCCTGGCCCTGGAAGGCAGGGCCGTCGTCCACGAAGGTGACGTCGATCTGGGGATTGTCCTTCTGCGCCTGCACCCGCGCGAGGGTCTCGGTGGAGTTGCCCGAGACGAAGTTGACCTTGACGTTGAACTTCTTCTCGAAGCCCGGGGCGAGCTTCTGCTTGAAGATGGTCTCGAAGCTGCCGCCGTAGCCGGCCACGACCAGGTCGGTCTGCGCTGTGGCCGTCCCCGTCCACGCGAGGACCGCCGCCGCCGCGACACCCATTGCCGTCCGCCAGACTGTCATGAGAGTCCTCCTGTTGGAAACCTGTTGAGCCTGAACGCCGACACATCCATGGACGGCGTGCCATCGAGCAGCCACTCGGCGAGCAGCCGTCCCACCACGGGACCGATGGCGAATCCGTGGCCGCTGAAGCCCGCGGCGACGTACACCCGGTCCGTCTCGAGACAGTCGATGATGGGCATCTCGTCGGACGTGAGCCCCTCGAGGCCCACCCAGGTCCGTGTGGTCTCCGTGCGCCCGAGGAGCGGCAGCACGTCCACCGCGTCCACCGCCCCGAGCCGCATGCTCTCGGCGGCGAGCCCCTTGGCGCGGGTCACGAGATCGCCCCAGCCCCGCTTCCCCCCTCCGACCAGCACGGCGCCGCTCCGCATCTGCTTCATGCTGAGCTTGCGCGTGAACCCGAGCAGCACCGTCCCCAGCACGCGTGGCAGCGGCACCGTCGCCTGCATCTGGGGGACGAAGAGCGAGATGGGCAGCCGAGCCCCGAGACCCTCGGCCACGATCGGCGTCCACGCCCCCGCCGCCAGCACCACGCGGCTCGCCCGCAGGCGCCCATGGGCGCAGTCGAGCGCGAAGCCCTCCCCGTCCCGCGCCAGCGCCCGGACCGGGCAGCCCTCCCAGACGATCGCCCCGAGATCCCGCGCGCGCCGTCCGATGGCCGCCGCCACGCGCAGCGGGTTGGCCTGTCCCCCGGTGGGGCAGAAGGTCCCGCCGAGCACGCCTGGCGCGATGCTGGGCACCAGCGCGCGCAGGGCAGCGCCGTCCACCCACTCGAGCGCGAGCCCCGTCTCGCTCTCCCTGGCGGCCACGGCGCGGAGCCGCGCGACGTCTTCCGCGCTCTCCACGATCCGCAGGTCCCCGCACCGCTCGTACTCGAGCGGGACCTCGAGCCTGCGCTCGAGATCGGCCCAGAGCCGTACCGACTCCAGCGCCAGCGGCATCTCCGGAAGTGCCCGCGCCTGCTGGCGCACCCCGCCCGCGTTCACGCCCGAGGCCTCGCGGCCGATGCGCCCGGCCTCCAGGAGGAGCACCTCCGCCCCCCGCTCCGCCAGGAAGTACGCGCAGGACGCGCCCACGATGCCACCACCGACGATGACGATGTCCACGTCCCGGGCGACCGCGGTCATGCCGGCGCCGACACCACCACGGCCACCGCCTCCCGGCGGCCGAGGGCCCGTCCCCCATGAGGCACCCGGCCGTCGAGATACAGGCAGTCGCCGGGCCCCAGCACGAAGCGGTCGCCACCGTGGACGAACTCGAGCCGCCCCTGGAGGAGAAACAGGAACTCCTCGCCGTCGTGGGTGAAGGAGGGCGCCGCCGCGAGCCCCGCCGGGTAGCGCAGGAGGAAGGGCTCCATGCGCTTGTCGCGCTTCTTGTGACCCAGGGCCTCGTAGGTGTAGCCGAAGCGGCTCGCCCGCCCGGAGGTGGGCTTGCGCTCGTCGCGCCTGACCAGGACGCAGGGGCGGCCGTCGCCCTCCCCGAACAGATCGCCCACCGTCGAGCCCAGGGCCGAGGCGATGCGGGAGTACGTCGAGATGGGCGAGGAGATCTTGCCGTTCTCGATCTTGCTCAGGAGGCTCTTGGAGGTGCCCGCGGCGGCGGCGACGGCATCGAGGCTCAACCCGCTGGCCCGTCGCAGCCGCCTGAGCCGCGCGCCCACCTGCCGCGGGAGTGAGGGAGGGTGCATGGGGTGCCGGTTCCGTCAGGGCCGGATCGAGAGTCCGCCGTCCACCGGAATCACCGTCCCCGTCAGGTAGGCCCCGGCGCGGGAGGCCAGGAAGATCGCCGCGCCCGCCATGTCCTCGGGCTCGCCGATGCGCCCCAGCGGACAGGCCGCGACGATGGCGTCGCGGAACTGGCTCAAGGTCTCGGCCATCATCTTGCTCTCGAACGGACCCGGCGCGATGGCGTTGACCGTGACGCCATGAGCCGCGAGCCGGACGGCCAGCGCCCGCGTGAGATGGTGCACGGCGGCCTTGCTCGCGGAGTAGGCATAGCTCTCGAACTGGGGGACGCGAAGCCCGTCGATGGAGCCGATGTTGATGACCCGCGCCGGATCGCCCGGCCTACCGCCCTTCTCCAGCAGCGGGAGAAGCGCCTGGGTGAGGTGGAAGACCGCCTTGACGTTGATCGCCAGCACCTTGTCCCAGGCCGACTCCGGGTACTCGGCGAGCGGGGCGCCCCAGGTGGCGCCGGCATTGTTCACGAGGATGTGCAGCGCCGGCTCGCGCGCGCCGATCTCCTGCGCCAGGCGCCTGGCCTCCGCCTCGGCGGACAGATCCGCGGGCAGCGACACGCAGGTCCCCTCGCCCGAGAGCTCCGCGGCGACCCGATCGCACACGTCCTTCCGGCGCGACGAGATGTAGACCCTGGCGCCATGCCGGACGAAGCCGCGCGCGATCATCAGGCCGATCCCGCGCGAGCCGCCCGTCACCACCGCCACCTTGCCTCGAATGGAAAACAGGTCGCTCACCTGGGCCTCCTCGAGGGGGGTGTGTGGACGCTCATTGCGTGCCGTTTCCCTTCAGGAAACACGATTCAACATGCTAGGAGAGGCGCGCCCCGGCTGTCAAGGGCCGCGCCGGCGCGGCCTGCTAGATGCGCACGCCTGCCAGGAACCCCTCCCGGACCGCGTTGTGGACCGCGCGAGGCCGGATCACGTCGCCGGCGATGTACATCTCGTCGCCGGAGAACTCGAGCCCGTCCACCAGCCCCTGCACCGAGCCGCGAGGCCCCGCCGCGATCACGGTGTCGGCTAAGATCAGGCGCCGCGCCCCGTCCTTGCCGACGACATCCACGCCTTCCCGCGTGACCCCCTCCACGCGGGCCCCGATCACCGTCTCGATGCCGTACTCCCTCACCCAGGCCAGGTGCCGCCACCGGAAGGTGGGGATGACGTCCGAGGCGATCCTGTCGCTCGGCTCCACGATCGTCACCTGCTTGCCCTGGGCCGACAGGTATTCCGCGCAGACGAGCCCGGCGCGCTCGCCGCTCAGCACGACGACCCGCTGCCCCACGGGGATCCGATCCTCGAGCACGTCGTACACGTCGGCCAGCGTCCCGCCGTCGGTGGGATAGCGGCCCCGGACGTCGAGGGCCGCGCCCGTGGCCACCACGATGGCGTCGGGCTTCATCCGGTCGCAGAGCTCGCGCGTCATCTCCTCGCCGAGCCTCACCTGCACGCCGTGGCGGGCCAGCTGCGTCTCGTAGTAGCGGATCAGCCGGGGCCAGATGTAGCCGCCGTCCACCTCCTTGGAGGCGTGGACGAGCTGACCGCCGAGCCGGGGGCGCTTCTCCACCAGCGTGACCTGATGCCCGCGCTCGGCGGCGATCTTCGCCGCCTCGAGCCCCGCCGGGCCGCCGCCGACCACGAGCACCCGCTTCGGGGTGGGCGCGGGCCGCACCTCGTACTGCGGCTCGTACTCGTGCGACAGCCGCGGGTTCATGGCGCAGTTGTACGGCAGGTCGCGGAACATGCGCGACAGGCACAGGAGACCGCCCACGCACGGGCGGATCTCCTCCACGCGGTCCTCGGCCGTCTTGTGCAGCAGCATGGGGTCTGCCAGGAACGGCCGGCACACCTCCCAGAGATCGATCTTCCCCGCGGCGATGGCCTCGTTCGCCATCACGGGGTCGCCGAAGCGCGGCCCGAAGGCCACCGGGATCTTCACCGCGGCCTTGGCGCGGATGGCCAGCGGCAGCCAGCCGTCCGTGGGCACGTCGCGCCCCAGGGCGCCCTTGCGCGCCTCGTGCCAGCCCACCACGATGCTGATCATGTCCACGCCCGCCTGCTCGCCGAGCCGCATGAACTCCACGCACTCCTCGGGCGTGGAGCCGCCGAACTCGTCCATCAGCTCCTCGCCGTTGAGGCGCACGACCATCATGGCGTCCTTCCCGATGGCCCGGCGGGTGGCGTCGAGCAGCTCGATCAGGAAGCGGGCGCGGTTCTCCACCGAGCCGCCGTACTGGTCGTCCCGCTTGTTCGTGAAGCTCGAGAGGAAGTTGGCCAGGAGATACCCCATGAAGGCCGTGTGCTCCACGCCGTCGAAGCCCGCGTCCATCGCCCGCGCGGCGGCCTCCGCATGCTGCTGGATGATGCCGCGGATCTCCTCCACGGACATCTCCTTCGGCTTGCGGAAGTGCCGCAGCGTCTGGGGCGTGGCCGAGGGCTGCAGCGCATAGGCGAGGTTGATGCCGCCGTAGCGCCCGCCGTGGAGGATCTGCTGGATGGCCACGGCGCCGCCCGCGTGCAGCATGTCGGCGATCTTCCGGAGCCCGGGCACGTACCGGTCATCCGAAATGGAGAGCTGGCGCATGTAGGCCTTGCCCTCGCCCCTCGGATCCGGGTAGGCCCCCTGGTTCGTGATGAGCCCGCAGCCGGTGCGCGCGATCACGTCCATCCGCGCGTACTCGCGGTCCGTGATGAAACCGTCCTCCGTGTTGAAGTTCGACACCGAGCAGGCCGCGTACTTGACGCGGTTCCTGAGGGTGAACGTGCCGACCCGGAACGGCTCGAAGAGATGCCCGTACTTCTTGATTCCCGGTCCACTGAGATCCATGTCAACCTCCCTCAGAGGGTCGTCATCCATTCGTCGATCGCGGCCGCGAAGTCCCCCGGCGCGTCGAGCGCCAGGTGGTGGAAGGCGCCGGGCAGCGTGGAGACGCTCGCGCGCGGGATCGCCGCGGCGACGCGCTCGGCCGCCCCGCGGTCCATGATCCGGCTCCCCTCCCCGTGGATCACGAGGGTCGGGCAGCG
>JACOVB010000371.1 GCA_016177555.1 Candidatus Rokuibacteriota bacterium | reverse complement strand
GAGGCGGTGGCGCGCGCGCTCGGGCTCGCGGTGGAGATCCAGGACCCGCTCACGACCTCGGACACGGTCGAGAGCGTCTACCGCCTGCTCCGTACCGAGGGGGCGAAGGTCCTGATCCTCCGGAGTCCCTGCGCCTTGCTGCCGTGGGTGAAGCGCAGCCATCGCGCGACGGTGGACCCCGAGCGCTGCATCGGCGAGGGTTGCGGCTGCGCCCGTCTCTGCAACCGCGTGTTCTCCTGCCCCGCGCTGGTCTGGGACCGCGCGGGCGGGCGCGCGCGTGTCGACGAGGTTCTCTGCGCGGGCTGCGGCGTCTGCGTGGACCTCTGCCCGCGCGACGCCATCCGGCTCGAAGAGGTCGCCTGAGCGAAAGGACGGCTCCATGCGGATCGATCCCAGGAAGTGCGTGGCGTGCGGCAACTGCGTCGCGGTGTGCCCGATGGGCGCGATCGCCGTCGATCCGGCGATACACCGGGCCGTCGTCAACGAGGACGAGTGCGTCGAGTGCTACACCTGCTACCGCGGGATGTCGCGCGAGAGCCTGAATCCCGCCGTCGTGCGAGCCATCCGGGGGGTCGCGCGCCTCTTCCGGTTCCGCTTCGACCCGGAACCGGACGTCTGCCCCACCGGCGCGTTGACCGAAACGGAGCTGTCCTGGCCGCGCAGCGTCCGCCGGGCGTTCTCGGATCCGATCGTGCCCCACGAGTCCACCGGCGTCGCGGGACGCGGCACCGAGGAGGTCAAGACGAACGACGTCACCGGCCGCGTCCAGCCCGGCGAGTCGGGGTTCACCGTCGAGTTCGGCCGGCCGGGAATCGGCGCGCGCTTCCGGGACATCGATCGCGTGACGCGCGCCCTCGCCGCCACCGGGGCGCATTTCGAGCAGGCGAACCCGGTCACCTCGCTCATGAGCGATCCCGCCACGGGGCGGATCCGCGACGACATCCTCGACGAGAAGGTCCTCTCGGCGATCGTGGAGCTGAAGACGCGGATCGACCGTGTCCCGGAGATCCTCCGCGCGCTGCGCGCGGTCGCCGGCGAGGTGGAGACCGTGATCTGCGTGGGCGTGTCGGCGCGCTGCGATGCCCGCGGCGACACGCCGCTGGAAGACGTGCTGCGGGCGGAGGGCTTCGCGTTCTGGCGCGGGAAGACCAACCTGGGCCTCGGGCGCCCGCTGTGGGGAGCGGCGGCATGACGAACACCCTGCATCGCTATGGAAGCCCGGAGAGCCTCCGGGACGACTACATCGTCTTCGCGATGTCGACCAAGGCCAATGCCGAGGGCAGCGTGCCCAAGCTCAAGGCCTTCCTCGAGATCGCGCAGCAGTACGGGCCCGTGAATGTCGGCAACGCGAAGAAGGGGGGGCTGCATCGGCCGGCGGCCCACCTCACGCCGCTGGCGCACTGGCGGCGCGACGGCGGCCTGACGCCCGCCGAGGTCATCGAGGGCGTCGACGCCCCGACCGTCGTCTGCGCCGTGTTCGACGACCTCGACAAGGTGCGGCGGTTCCTCGCGGCGCTCCGCGAGCGCGACCTCGGCGTGTCGGTCAATGTCAGCGGGCTCACCGACACTGCGCGGCGCGCCGCCGAGTCGGCCGGGATCGTGCGCCACAGCGTGGAGTTCTCGCTCGGCTTCTGCATGGGGCAGACCGACCGGATGCCCGACCGCCGGACACTCGAGCTGGCGACCATGTGCGGGCACGGGATGGTCGCCTTCGGCCTCGTGGACAAGCTCGTCCATCTCGTGAAGGAGGGGCGCCGGACGCCGGCCGACGCCAGCCGGTGCCTGGCGCGGTTCTGCTCGTGCGGGGTCTTCAACACGGCGCGGGCGGAGCGGCTCTTCGACGCGGCCCGCACGGGACAATGAACGAGCCCCGGTCGCTGAACATCGTCATCGCCGGCGTCGGGGGCCAGGGCAACGTCGTGGCCTCGGAGATCCTCGCCTCCGCGCTCTCGCGTCACGGCTATCGCGTCAGCGTGGGCGAGACGTTCGGGGCCTCCCAGCGGGGCGGCTCGGTGATGAGCCACGTGCGCGCCGCCCGGGACACACACCCCGGTCCTCTCATTCCGAAAGGGCTCGTCGACGTCATCGTCGGGTTCGAGCCCCTCGAGACGCTGCGGATCCTGAGCGACTACGGGAGGGAGACGACGCGCGTCGTCGTCAACCCGCGGCCCGTCTACCCGCTGGCGGTGCAGGTCGGCGAGGCGACCTATCCGGATCCGGCCGAGCTGATCGCCACCATTTACCACCTCGCGGCCGACGTCCTCGTGATCGAGAGCACCGATCTCGCGCGCCAGGCGGGAGACGTGCGGGCCCAGAATCTCGCGATCCTCGGCGCCCTGGCCGGATCGGGCTGGCTCCCGATCGAGCCGGCCGGCGTCGAGGCGATCCTCGCCGAGCGCTTCCTCGACGACGTCCTGCGCCTGAACCGTGCGGCCTTCAGGCTGGGCCTCGAGGCGGCGCGGGCCCTCGTGACCTCGCGCTGAGCGGGGCCGCTCACGATCGCCGCCGCCGCCGGCCGGCGAGTCTTCCCCCATCCGTTCGGCGATGCCCCGCCCGGGCACCGCCGTGCCGCGCCGGCGCGCCGGCGGATAGCCCCGTGTTCGCTCGGCTTGCGTCCTGGCATGGTCCTCGCGCCCGTGGACAGGCAACGCGGAGCTGAAGCGAGGACGCAGACCATGATCGAGCCCGAGAGGACAGACCTCAGCGCCATCGGCCGGGAGCGAGGCGCGGCTCACGGGCCTCGTCCGGTGGTATGCTTCGTCCGCATGGTGCGGATCAGCGTGGGGCGGCTCGTGTTCGCGGCGCGGCTCGAGGCAGACGCGGCTCCCCTGACCTGCGCGGCGTTTCGCCGGGTGCTTCCATACCGCCGGAAGATCATCCATGCGCGCTGGAGCGGGGAGGCCTGCTGGATCCCGCTCGGCGACCTCGACCTGGGGCTCGGCCCCGAGAACCACACGAGCGACCCCGCGCCCGGCAACATTCTCCTCTACCCCGGCGGGATCAGCGAGACCGAGATCCTGTTCCCGTACGGGAGCACGCGATTCGCAAGCAAGGTCGGGCCGCTCGCCGGGAACCATTTCCTCACGATCGTCGACGGGCGTGAGTCGTTGCAGGAGATGGGGCGGCTGGTCCTGTGGGAGGGCGCCCAGGACATCGCCTTCGAGGCGATCGGGTGAGCGGCCGGCTTCCGACCGCTTTATCCGGACGCCCTGGCGTGGTAGGCTCCCGCCCACCAGGGCCGGCCCGACGGGGCCCGCCTCGCCTCGGGGACACCCACATCACGGAGGACACCATGACGCCGATCACGCGACGCACATTCCTCGCCGGGACCGCCGCCGCGGCCACCACCCTCGCCGCGGGGCCCTACGTCCACGCGCAGAAGAAGGGCGGCTTGCTGCGCGTGGTGCCGCACGCCGACCTCAAGGTCCTCGACCCCATCTGGACCACCGGCTACATCACCCGGAACCACGGCTACATGATCTTCGACACGCTCTTCGCCATGGATTCCAATCTCAAGGTCCAGCCGCAGATGGTGGAGAAGTGGACGGCCAGCGCGAACAAGATGAAGTGGACCTTCGCGCTGCGCGACGGGCTCAAGTTCCACGACGGCCAGCCGGTGACGGCCGAGGACTGTGTGGTCTCCATCAAGCGCTGGGGGGCGCGCGACGCCCTCGGACGCCTGTTGATGGGCTCCATCGGCCGGATGGCGGCCGTGGACAAGAAGACCTTCGCCATCGACCTCGAGCAGCCCTTCGGGCTCGTCCTGGAGGCGCTCGGGAAGCCTTCCAGCAACGTCCCCTTCATCATGCCGGCGCGGCTGGCCGCCACCGATGCCAACGCGCAGGTCAAGGAGATGGTCGGCTCGGGGCCCTACAAGTTCGCCGCGGGCGAGTGGCAGCCCGGCAACAAGGTCGTGTACCTGGCGAACGCCGACTACGCGCCGCGCAAGGAGACTCCCAGCGGGGCGGCCGGTGGCAAGCGCGCGCTCGTGGACCGCGTGGAGTGGCGCTACATCCCGGATGCGGCGACGGCCAGCGCCGCGCTCGAGGCGGGGGAGGTGGACTTCTGGGAGAACATCCCGCTCGACTTCGCCCCCAAGCTCGAGCAGAACCCGAACGTCGTGATCTTCGTGAGCGACACCCGCGGCAGCCAGGGCTGGCTCCGGCCCAACCATCTCCAGCCGCCCTTCAACAGCAAGAAGGCGCGCCAGGCCCTCCTGTACATGGCGGACCAGAAGACCTATCTCGACACCGTCGTCGGCAACGCCAAGTACTACAAGGTCTGCCCGGCCGTGTTCATGTGCGGCGGGACGCCTTTCGAGTCGGCGGTGGGCGCGCCGAAGCAGGACCTGGAGAAGGCCCGCCAGCTCCTCAAGGACAGCGGCTATGACGGGCGGCCCATCGTGGTCCTCGACCCGACGGACTCGCCCTACGCGCATGCGCCGGCGCTCGTGACGGCAGACCTCCTCAAGAAGATCGGGGCGACCGTGGATG
This sequence comes from Candidatus Rokuibacteriota bacterium, assembly GCA_016177555.1. The sequence continues at coordinate 6,209 of JACOVB010000371.1, read as the reverse complement.
TCGCGGCCATGGACTGGTCCACCATGCTCGCCCGGCGCGCCAACAAGGGACCCACGGCCCAGGGCGGCTGGAACATCTTCCACACCTGGTCCACGAGCCTCGACGTGATCACGCCCGCCGTGCACGCCGCCGTGGGCGGGGCCGGCGACAAGGCCTGGTTCGGCTGGCCCACCAACGAGACCGTCGAGACGCTGCGCGCGGACTTCGTCAAGGAGCCCGATCCAGCGAAGCAGAAGCGGATCGCCGAGCAGATCCAGCAGATCGCCTACGACGAGGTCCCCTACGTGTCGTGGGGCCAGTTCGTCGTGCCCAACGCCTTCCGGAAGAACGTGCGGGGGGTCCTCCAGTTCGGCGCCACGCTGCTCTGGAACATCTCCGTGTAGCACCGCACCCGGTCGTGCTGCCGCTGATCGCGCGACGCGCCCTGGCCACCATCCCCGTCATGGGGGTGGTGGCCTTGACCGTTTTCGCGCTCCTGCACCTCACCCCGGGCGATCCGGCGGTCATCATCGCCGGGGACTACGCCACCACCCAGGACATCGCCCGCATCCGCACCAGCCTGGGCCTCGACCGGCCGCTGCTCGCCCAGGCTGGCATCTGGGTTGCCAGCGTGGCGCGCGGGGACCTCGGCGCCTCGATCTACTCGGGACTGCCGGTGACCACGCTCATCGGCCAGCGCGTGGGCCCGACGGTGGCGCTCACCGCACTCGCCATGCTCATCTCGGTGGCGGTGGCGGTGCCGCTCGGCGTGCTGGCCGCGTGGCGCCAGGGCTCGTGGCTGGACCGGGTCATCATGATCGTCTCGGTATCCGGCTTTTCGATGCCGGTGTTCTGGCTCGGCTTCCTGCTCGTCTGGGTCTTCGCCATCCAGGCGGGCGTCCTGCCCGTGCAGGGGTATCAGCCGCTCGAGGCCGGGCCGTGGCAGTTCCTGCGCCATCTCGTCTTGCCGGCGGTGACGCTGTCGCTGGTGTACATGGCGCTCATCGCCCGCATGACGCGCGCGAGCGTGCTGGGCGTGCTCAGGGAGGACTATATCCGCACGGCCTTCGCCAAGGGGCTGGCGCCGCATCGCGTGCTGCTGGGGCATGCGCTCAAGGCCGCCTCGCTGCCTGTGGTGACCATCATCGGCGTGGGCTTCGCCCTCCTCATCGGCGGCGCCGTCGTGACCGAGAGCGTCTTCGCCATCCCCGGGCTCGGACGGCTGACCGTGGACGCCATCGTCCGGCGGGACTACCCCGTGGTCCAGGGCGTGGTGCTGGTGGTCTCCGGCGTCTACGTGCTGCTGAACCTCGTCATCGACGTGGCGTATGTCGTCCTCGATCCCCGCATCCGGTACTGAGCGCGCGGGCGCCGCGAGAGCCGCCCCCCCCCTTGCGGGCCCATCGCGGGCGCGACTTCCGCGGCTGAGCGGAGCGCGCCGCCTCCTCCGGCGGCATCCCCTGCTCGTGACCGGGCTCGTGACCCTCGCGCTCATCGCCATCACCGGGCTCGGCGCGAACCTCTGGTGGACGGCGGACCCGCAGGCCCTGCGCCCGGTCGCGCGGCTGCGCCCGCCCTCGGCCGAGCAGTGGTTCGGCACCGACCAGTACGGGCGCGACATCTACTCGCGCACGCTCTACGGCGGGCGCATCTCGCTCCAGGTCGGGGCCATGGTGGGCGTGGTGAGCCTCTTGCTGGGCGTCACCATCGGGCTCTGCAGCGGCTACTATCGCCGGATCGACGCGGTGGTCATGCGGGTGATGGACGGGCTCATGGCCATTCCGGCCATCCTGCTGGCGCTGGCCCTCATGGCCCTCATGCGCGCCAGCGTGAAGAACGTCATCATTGCGCTGGTGATCCCCGAGATCCCGCGGGTGGTGCGGCTCGTGCGCGCCTCGGTGCTGAGCCTCCGCGAGCAGACCATGGTCGAGGGGGCGCGGGCCATCGGGGCGCAGACGCCCCGGATCCTCCTGCGCTACATCCTGCCGGCGCTCGTGGCCCCACTCATCGTCCAGGGCACCTACATCTGCGCGTCGGCCATTCTCTTCGAGGCGTACCTGTCCTTTCTCGGCGCGGGCACGCCCCCCATCATCCCCTCGTGGGGCAATATCATGGCGGAGGGGCGGGCCTACGTGCAGCGCGCCTTCTGGATCATCCTGTTCCCGGGCGCGTTCCTGGCGCTCACCGTGCTGGCGGTCAACCTCGTGGGTGATGGCCTGCGCGACCTGCTCAAGGTCCGCTGACCGTCATTTCCGCCCCGCGCGCTTCCCGGTTCGCTGGATCATGTCCAGCACCTTGTGGGACGTCACCCGTCTCGAAAGCTCCCGGTACGAGATCTGCTCCGCCTCCAGCAGCTCCTGGAGGCGCGCATCCATCGTGATCATTCCCTCCTTCCGGCCGGACTCCATCGTCGATCTCGCCAGGTGCATCTTGCCCTCCCGGATATGGGCGGCCACGGCGGCGTTGCGAATCAGGACCTCTGCCGCGAGGACCCGCCCCTGGCCATCCGGCCGCGGAATGAGCTGCTGCGCGATGACGCCCAGGAGCGAGAAGGACAGCTGCATCCGGGCCTGCGTCTGCTGGTGCGGTGGAAAGACGTCGACGATCCGGTCGATGGCCTGGACCGCGTCGCTCGTGTGGAGCGTCGCGATCACCAGGTGCCCGGTCTCGGCAGCCGTGAGCGCCGCCGCGATGGTCTCGAGGTCTCGCATCTCGCCGATGAAGATCACGTTCGGGTCCTGACGCAGGACGTACTTGAGCGCGTTGGCGAACGAGAGCGTGTCGGCGTAGACCTCTCGCTGGTCCACCACACCCAGCTTGCTCTCGTGGAGGAACTCGATCGGGTCTTCGATCGTGACGATATGGCACCGCCGGCTGCTGTTGATCAGATCGATCATCGCGGCGGTCGTCGTCGTCTTGCCGGACCCGGTCGGCCCCGTCACGAGAATCAGCCCATGGGGCCGCAGCGTCAGCTCCTTCACGATCTGCGGCACCCCGAGCAGATCGAGGTCCGCCACCCGGCGCGGAACGAGGCGAAACGCCGCGGCGACGTACCCCTTCTGATAGTAGACGTTGGCCCGGAAGCGGAGCGCCCCGCTCACGGACAGCGAGAAATCGAGTTCCTTCTTGCGCTCGAACACCTCCTGCTGGGTTTCATTGAGGAGGCTCCAGACGAGATGTCTCGTCTCTTCAGGCAGGAGCGCTCGGCTTCCGAGCGGCATGAGGTCGCCATGGATTCGAAGCAGGGGCGGGACGTGCGCCGTGACGAGGAGATCGCTCGCGGCCAAGCGCACCGCCTCCTCGAAGAGCATCTTCATGGTCACGGGGCCCTCGGGGACTGCCAGCGCCTCGGCGTGAGACGGCGTCACGTGCGACGAGCGTTCCACGGGGCCTCCTCGACGCGCCTGTCGATCGACTCGATTCCGGTGAACATTCCCTCGAGATTGAGCTTGAGCTCGTCCGGGTTCGGGGCGTGCGACATCGCGACGCTCGTGGCCACCCGGCCCGCGCGGACGAGAGCCGCGAGCGATTGCGTGAGCGTGGTCATCCCGTCGGGCCCGCCCCGCCTCATGACCTCGTACAGCTCGGACAGCGCTCCCTCGGTGACCAGGCGCCTGACCGTGGGCGTGCCGCGCAAGATCTCTGCGGCGGGGAAGCGGCCGGGACCCTCTGCCGCCGGGAGAAGCCGCATCGAGACAATCCCCACGAGCGTGATCGCAAGGTCGGCCTGCGCCTGGCGCCGCGCCTCCGGGGGAAAGTAGTTCAGGATCCTGTCGATCGACTGGACGGCATTCGTGGTATGGAGCGTTGACAGGACGAGATGCCCGGTCAAGGCCGCTGACAGCGCCGTCTCGACCGTCTCCTGGTCCCGCATCTCCCCGATCATGATCACGTCCGGGCTCTGGCGTACGACGTGCTTGAGCGCCTCCGCGAAGGAGGCGGTGTCGTAGCCGACCTGCCGCTGGTGAATGAGCGCGCGGATGCCGTCGTGGATGAACTCGATCGGGTCCTCGATCGTGACGATGTGGTCCTCTCGCGTCCGGTTGATCTGGTGGATCAGCGCAGCCAGCGTCGTCGACTTCCCACACCCAGTCGGCCCGACGAGGAGGAGGAGACCTTGACGGATCGCGCTGAACTCGCGGATGACCGGCGGCAGGTTCAAGGGCTCGAACTCGACCTGGCCGTCCGGGATTCCGCGGGCGACGAGGCCGAGCGCGCCCGTGCTGAGGAACAGGTTCACCCGGAATCGCCCCACGCCGGCGAGGGTGTACGCGACGTCGATATCCGGCCGGGCGAGGAACCGCTCCCGGGCGAGGGGGGTGAGAATCGCGTCACGAAAGCGGTCCATCGCCTGGCGGGTCGGGGCGGGCAGCTCAGAGCGCACAATGCGCCCGTCAACGCGGAAGGCGGGCGGTGAGCCGGCCCGCAGGAAAAGGTCCGAGGCGCGCTGCGCCCCTATTTCGGCGAGATAGCGCCCGAGGGGGAGCTGCTCGGCGCCTCCGCCGCTAGTGCGCACGCCAGTGTGGAATCACCTGCCGCTGTTCGTCAGGCCGGGATTCAGCGCTGTCCGTGGCAACGGGCATGGCACTCGGGCGCGGAGATCGCGCCGCGGTTGGGATGCGGTCCTTGGCTGGCGACACCGACTGGACACTGGGCAGCTCATTGCTCACGCCGAGCAGAATTGTAGGGCATGCGACGGGGGGACGTCAATGGCGCGATCTCCCCTGCCGCTCTCGTTGTCGAAGAGGGTGCAGACGCTCCTTGACCCGCGGCCTCACCGCGGCGCACGATGGCTCGGGGCCCGAGGGCGAGCGCGGGGCCAACGCGCCCCGCGGCCCCGTCGAGGCGGGCGGGAAGCGACTCAGGAGAGAGACCATGGGCGAGTTCACGCCGGAACAAGAGGCGATTCGGCAGACGGTGAACCGGATATGCCGCGAGAAGCTCGCTCCCCGAGCCGCGGAGATGGACAGGACCGGCGAGTTTCCCTGGGACATCCTCAAGGAGTTCGCCCGGGCAGGCCTCACCTCCATGTTCTTCCCGGTGGAGTACGGCGGCCTGGGCAAGGACCTGATCACGAGCACGATGGTCGTCGAGGAGATAGCCAAGTGCAACACGGCCACCGCGCACACCTTCACCGGCATCGCCAGCAGCCGGCTCCCGCTCCTGCTCGCCGGGACCGACGAGCAGAAGAAGCGGTACATGCCGCGGCTCATCCGGGAGGCGGGGGTCACCTGTCTCTCCATCACCGCGCCCACCGCCGGCTCCGATGTGGCCGGGATGGAGACGCGGGCCGTGATGGCCAAGCTCTTCGCCTCGGACATGGCCATGCAGGTCACGGCGGATGCCGTGCAGGCGCTGGGCGGCTACGGCGTGGTCACGGATCACCCGGTGGAGCGGATGATGCGGGACGCCAAGATCCTCCAGATCTTCGACGGCACGAACCAGATCCAGCGGTTGATCATCGCGCGCGGCCTGCTCAAGTGAGGTGACGGCACCGGGAGGCCGTGAAGGAGAGGGGCGCCCTCGGCCCCCGGGATCGGCCGCGTGGCCCAGAATGCGAGCCGCGCCGACCACCGGCGGATATGGGCGGCGCTCATCGTGGGTGTACGGTAGGATTGCTTGGGGTCGAAATGCTCGAAACGCTGCGGCGCGTCCTCGAGGCAGAGGGAGACATCGCGTACGCTCTCTTGTTCGGGTCGGGAGGGCGCGGGACCCTCACGCCGACGAGCGACGTTGATGTGGCCGTCGAGCTGCGGCCGGGCACGCCGCGCGACACGGCAACCCTAGGCCATCTGGCCGCCCGCCTCGAGTCCGCCGCCGGACGCCGGGTCGACCTGATCCTCATGGAGGAGGCCCCGGCCCCCCTTGCCTATCGCATCTTCCGCGATGGTCGCGTGCTCATGGAGCGGGACCACGCGGCACTGGTGGAGCGGAAGGCGCAGGCCATCCTCCAGTACCTGGACTTCAAGCCCGTGGAGGAGCGCTGCGCGGACGGCGTGCTCCGCGCAGCGACTGCTCGTGGTTGACCGGGCTCTCCTCGCGAAGCAGGTGGCCACCGTCCGGGACGCCGTGACCCGGATCCGAGCCGTGCTTCCAGCGTCGCGGGAAGCCTTCGAGGCTGATCGGACGGCCCGCGAGGTCGTGGTGCTCAACCTGTTCGTGGCGATACAGGTGTGCCTCGACCTGGCCGCGCACTGGCTCGCCGACGAGGGCTGGGACGTTCCCCAGCG
>JACOVB010000066.1 GCA_016177555.1 Candidatus Rokuibacteriota bacterium | reverse complement strand
GCCGACACCGTCCCCTTCGGCAGTCATCGCCTCGCCGACCTGGTCGCCCGGCCCGCCGCGCCTGTGCTGGTCGAGCGCGACCCGGACGATCTCTGCGCCCTGCACTACACCTCCGGCACCACCGGCCGGGCCAAGGGCGTGATGATCACGCACCGCAACTGGTGGGTCGGCATGATGCAGTGGCATGCCCAGGTCTGGCCGCTCCGCCAGGACGACCGCCACCTCGTGGCGCTGCCCATCTTCCACACCTTCGGCCTGATGATGACCCTGGTGGCCTGCGCCACCGGCGCAACCCTGCGCCTGCTGCCCCGGTGGGACGTGGAGGAGGTCGCCCGGCGCATCGAGCGCGAGCGCATCACGGTCTTCTCCGGCGTGCCGACCATGTACGTCTACCTCACCCGCGACATCGACCTGGAGCGGCGCGACCTCACCTCGCTCCGCCTGGCGGTGGTGGGCGGCGCTCCCATCCCCGTCGAGATCCAGCGCGAGTTCATCGCCCGCACCGGAGTCGTCGTGGTCGACTGGTACGGATGCACTGGCTGGGCCTCGACCACGTCTCCCCTCTGGGAGCCCGCGGCGCCACAGAGGTACGGCTCCCTCGGCAAGCGCCTGCCGTTCCCCGAGATGGAGATGGCCATCGTCGACGAGGACGGCCATGCCGTGCCTGCCGGGACGGTCGGCGAGCTGCTCGCGCGCGGTCCCTCCATCCCGCCCGGCTTCTGGCGCCTGCCCAGCAAGACCGCGCACGACTACCGCGGAGGGTGGTTCCACACCGGCGACCTCGCCTACCAGGACGCCGACGGCTTCTACTTCCTGGTCGATCGCAAGGACGATCTGATCATCACCGCCGGCTACAACGTTTACCCGCGCGAGGTGGAAGAGGTCCTGTACGCCATGCCGGAGGTCTACGAGGCGGCCGTGGTCGGCGCGCCGGACGCGCTCAAGGGCGAGATCGTCAAGGCCTTCGTCGTCCTCAGGCCGGGCACGTCGACGACCGCCGAGGCCGTGATCGCCGGGTGCCGGGACCGCCTCGCCAGCTTCAAGGTGCCTCGCGCGGTGGCGTTCGTGGCCGAACTGCCCAAGCTGGCCAACGGCAAGCTCCTGCGGCGGGTCCTGCGCGACCAGGAGCGGGCCGGTGCCGCGCGGGCCTGAGGCCGCAGCCCGCCGCAGCGGGCTAGGGGAGGGCGTGGCGGACGAGGCGCTCTCCGACCAGGACGGCGAAAAACAGCAGGAGATAGACGTTGGAGAAGAGGAAGAGGGAGAGCCATCCGCGCCGGTCCTCGGGCCGCCGCGCGAACTTGCTGGCCAGCCAGATGAGCCGCCAGCCCAGCAGCGAGGCGGCCGCCAGCGAGGCCAATCCGCCCAGGCCGAAGCTCGGCGCGGCCACGGCCAGCGCGGTGAGCCCCAGCGCGTAGAGGAGGATGAGCCGGGCCGTGCCCTCGACGCCGACGGCCTCGGACACCATGGGGAAGCCCCCCGAGGCGTAGTCAGCTCGGTAGCGCAGGGCCAGCGCCCAGAAGTGGGGCATCTGCCAGAGGAACAGGACTCCGAACAGGATGAGCGCGCCCGCGTCGGTGAGGGATCCCCCGCCGGCCACCCAGCCGATCACGGGCGGGAGCGATCCCGGCACTGCCCCCGGCACAGCCGCGAAGGGGGAGGTCGGCTTGAGCCACGAGGTGTAGAGGCCGTTGTAGAAGGAGGCCGCGGCGAGCCCGAGGGCGCCGGCCGTCCCGCCCACGCCGAGCCACAGCACCATCGCCCCGGTGAGGAGCGCCAGGACGGCGAACAGGGTTCCCTGGGCCAGCGAGAGGCGGCCCGAGGGGAGAGGCCGGTTCGCCGTCCGTTCGCGCCGAGGGGGGCCGCCAGCATGAAGCCGGCGCAGGCCGAGACGAGCACGAGCAGGACGATGCCGAGCTTGGAGAGCTCCGCGTAGGCGCCGACGCTGTCCCGCACTCCGGCAGGCGGGAGCGCGCGCCGACCTAGCAGGATGCGGGGAAACCCTGCGGGCTGCTCAAAAAGGTCCAGATGCGAGGCGGCGCCCGACGGCCGCACGCGAGGCGTACTCCGCTTGGCGAGCGGAGCCGGAGGCGAGGCGAGCATATCCGGAGATCCGGCGAGCGCAAGCGAGCCACGTTGAGCGTGCGGCCGAGGGCGCCAACGAAGCAGATGGGCCTTTTTCAGCAGCCTGCTAGGAGACACGGGCCGCCCCCCCGGCCTCGAGCAGAGGCTGGCGCCCCGCGCGCGCCGGGGCGAAGGCGAGGCTCCAGGCTCTCGTGCCCAGACTGAGCCACACGAGCGTGCCCCAGAGCGCGTAGCCCACCGCGGCATGAGCGGCCCGGACCGCTGGCGTGAGCTGCAGCACGACGGCGAGGATGCCTAGCGCCACCTGCGCGCCCCCGAGCGCCGCCACCGTCCACGCGGAACGGGCGAGCGGCGTGCGTCGGGCCGCCAGCGCCAGATGGATGAAGAACGGGAGCAGCGTCATCCCCAGCCACCGGTGGACCCAGTGAGCGACGGCGAGCCACCCGCGCGGCAGGAGATCGCCGCTGCAGAGCGGGAAATCGGGGCAGGCGAGCCCCGCCCCCGTGTGCCGGACATAGCCGCCGAGGGCGAGCTGGGCCAGGAGGACGACGAGGCCCGCCACGGCCAGACGTCTGACCTTGGGCGGGACGCCGGCGGGCGCGGCACTCCCCGCCGGCCCCTGCAGTACCAGGAGCCCGGCGAAGATCAGCAGAGCGTTCACCAGGTGCGTGGTGCTGATGAGATGCGGCAGGCGCAGGAGCACGGTCACGCCGCCGAGGCCGATCTGGATGCCCAGCAGGACCAGGAGCCCCAGGCCGATGCGGCGCACCCCCGGGGCGCGGCGCCGGCGAATGGTGAGGACGATGGTGGTCACGAGCAGGATGGAGGTGAGGGCGGCAGCCAGCCTGTGGCCGTACTCGACGAGGACATCGGGTCTCAGCGGCGGGATCAGGCTGCCGTGACAGAGAGGCCAGTCCGGGCAGGCGAGGCCCGATCCGGTGGCGCTGACGATATTGCCGAGCGTCATGAGGGCGAACAGGGCGACGACGGTGGCCCAGGCGAGGGTGCGCGGCGGGCTAGCGGACATGCGTCGTCTCCGCGGTCCCCACGGTCACATCGCCGGCGCCGGCGGCTTGCCAGCGGAAGAAGACCACGGAGATGGCGGCGAGGAACACGAGGCCTCCGGGGATCCACATGATGAGCCCGCCTAGGCGCTGGTCCGCGTGGGGGGAGAGCGCGGTCCAGACGCGCGGGGCGGCGGCGTAATACGGGTAGAGCACGCTGTCGGCCATCGTGATGAAGATGGACACCATCACCATCGGGAGGCCGACGATGAAGAGATAGAGGAGCTGCACCGGGTACGGCGCGCGAGGCAGGTCACGCGTGGGCGACAGGAGCGGCCACCAGAGCAGGACGGAGGCCGCCATGATCATCAGGTGCTGGGCGATGTGGACGGGGTGGGCCTCCATGGCCAGGTTGTAGAGCGGCGGCAGATGCCAGGCCACCAGCACGAGGTTGAAGGCGGCGAAGGCCCCGCTGGGGCGGGTGAGCCTCCGCCCGGCGCGAAGCAAAGCGGGGTGGCGCAGCAGCGGCCGGGCCATCCACGCCGGGATGCCATGAAGGAGCAGCGGCGGCATGGCGAAGGCCAGCAGGAGATGCTGCACCATGTGGGCGCTGAAGAGGTAGTAGTCGGCGAGGTCGTGGAGGGGGCCCGTGAGCGATCCCAGCAGCACCATCATGGCGCATGCGAAGGCGACCGCCCGGACGGGCTCCACGCGGGCGTCCGGGTCCAGCCGGCGGCGCCACAGGGTCGCCGCGAGGTAGGCGCCGCCCAGCAGCGCCAGGCCCGAGACGACGACGGGATCGGCGCTCCACGCGGTCCAATCGAAGCCCTCGGGCCCCAGAGGCGGCGGCCCCCCGGGCGAGGGCAGTCCATGCGCCATGGCTAGGCGCGCGGCAGGAGCAGGAACGCGCTGAAGAGCGCCATGAGGGCCAGGATGATGGCGCAGGCGATCATCAGCGGCCCGACGAAGAGCGCCGCGAGGACCTTCGAGTCGTAGCGAAGATGCATGAAGAAGGCCACCACCAGCCCGAACTTGAAAACGGAGAACACGATCAGCACCGCCACGAGCACCGCATTGGGCAGGCCCGGCACGTAGAGCGCGGTGATCTCGATGGCGGTGATGAGGGCCAGGACCACGGCGACGCGGAGATAGGTGGCCACGGAGGCGTGCCCTCCCTCGGCGTGGGACGCGGCGTGAGCGTGGGCGTCTGCCATGGTCTTGGCTCCTACGGGATCAGGTAGACCAGCGTGAAGATGGCGATCCACACGATGTCCACGAAGTGCCAGTACAGCCCGCAGATCTCCACCTTGAGCGAGTCCTGCGGCCCGAGCTTGCCGCGGAGGGCGAGCACCCAGAGGGACAGGAGCCAGATGGTTGGTCTGGAGCGTGAGCCCGAGGTGGACGAAGTGGGTGAACTCGTAGATCTGGAAGCCGACGAACCCGGCGCCGAGGAGCGCCGTCAGGAAGAGCCAGATCTTCCCCCACTTCATGTCGTTGCGCTGGACGGCGGCCAGCGCCAGCACCATGAGAAGGGAGGACATCAGGAGGACGAAGGCGCTGACCGAGGTGAGCGGGATGTTGAGGATCTCGTGCGGGGTGGGGCCGCTGATGCTCTTGCCCTTGTAGGACAGGTAGGTGCCGATGAGCGTCCCGAAGAACATGCACTCCGAGCCGAGGAAGGCCCACATGCCCATCTTCCGGTTGTCGAGCCCGGTGGTGCCGGTGTTCGGGTCGTGCACGGCGTGCGCGGCGACGTGTGCGCTGCTCACCGGCGGCTCTCCTGTGGGTGCGGCCGGTGATACTCGAGGGCGAACCGGAACATGCAGTAGAGCGTGAGCAGCCCGCCCAGGACGACCTGGTAGATGCTGATGAGGGCGCCGCTCATCATGAACAGCATGGATGCCGCCAGCAGGATGGGCCAGTAGGACGGTGGCGGCACGTGGATGGACGTAAGATCCTGGCGCGTCGGTGCCGGCGGGCGCGGCGCTGGCGCGCCGCCGTGGCCGTCGCCGTGCTTCTGCAGCCACAGCTCGTCCCGGCCGTGCACCGTCGGGATGACGCCGAAGTTGTGGACGGGCGGCGGCGAGGCGATGGTCCACTCGAGCGTCCGGCCATCCCAGGGATCCGGGCTCGCGACGGCGCCCGCCCGCATCGTCTTCCACACGTTGGCGATGAAGACCAGGAACGACACCGCGATCAGGAAGGCGCCCACGGTTGACACCAGGTTCCAGAAGTTCCACCCGAGGTCCGGGGCGTAGGTGTAGATGCGCCGCGGCATGCCGATGAGCCCGAGGTAGTGCATGGGGAAGAACGTCACGTTGAACCCGATCAGCATGAGCC
>JACOVB010000388.1 GCA_016177555.1 Candidatus Rokuibacteriota bacterium | reverse complement strand
GTGCCGGGCGGAAGCGGGCGCCTGCGGGAATAATGCCGGCGGCCGCGGTGTTCCAACACTGCTTATCGCGCGGCGCACGCCGCGCGGCGCACCGGAGTCTCCGTATCCGAACCGACCGTGCCAGAAAAGGAGGAACCGTCATGGCGACCCGACTCAAGCCGCTCAGGCTCGGCGCATCCTCGGATCCCGCCGTCAACGCCATCATCCAGTTTTCGAAGGACGGCTTTGGCGACACGCAGATGTTCGGGCTGCTCGGCCGGCGTCCGGAGGTCCTCAAGCGGATCGCCGCGGTCTTCGAGTACCTGTTCGGCGGCGGCGGGTTGATCGAGCCCTACCTGTTGGAGATGATGCGGATCCGCACGGGGCATCTCAACGCGTGCACGTACTGAGCGACGGTCCGACTCGCTCAGGTGAGCGAGCAGGTGAAGCCCAAGGAGGCGGCGATCGGGGTGCGCAACGTGAGCCGGATGACGAAGGCGGAGGCGCTGGCGGCCCTGGCCCACAAGGTGGACACGGGGAAGCTGACGCGGCGGGAGGCGCTGGCCATCGAGCTGATCGACCGGATGGTGGCGGATCCGCACAGCGTGACGGACGCGTTCTTCGCCGACCTCAAGCAGGTCTTCAACGAGGACGAGCTGGTCGAGTTGGTGTTCGCGGCCGCGCTGTTCATCTGGGGCAACCACTTCAACATCACGATGCGGGTGGACACCGACGAAGAGAGCGGCTACCCGCACGGGCTGGCGTACGCGGAGGGCGCCGCGCGCTAGAGCCGAGGGCCCGGGGGCGCCGCGGCGGATCCCCGCGCGGCGCCCCCGGGCCGGTTCGTGAATAAGAGGACTCGCAACTGGTTCCGTCGGGGTGGGCGCTTCGCAGCTCGAAGGTGGACGAGGGGCGCGCGGGATCTTTGGAGTTCCGAGGTGGCGTAGCGCTGACATGACCGACGACATTCGGTGGCGAGAGAGAGGAGACCGAGGATCGCTTCTGCGGCGCCGGCCGCCTGCGACGAGGCTCGTCGACCAGTTCGGCCCCGGACCGCACCCTGGGCGGTCGGGCCGGCCCATGCCCTGGCGCCCGGGGGCGGACTTTTCGCGGGGCGTCCTGCAGCCTGCGCCGCTGGGACCCGGAGCGGATGCGCCGGATGCGCCGGGTGGGCGGGTACGTTTTTCTCGGCATCTACGCCGTAGTGAGCTTTTTCTGCCTGCGGGACTTCGCGGCGGGGCGAGGGGAGTTCTCGCTGCGGGGAACATTCACGCGGTGCTGGCCGTGGTGCTGTTCCTGGTCCTGGTCATCAAGATCCTCGTGATCCGGATCTACAAGCCGTGGAAGGAGCTCGCGGCCTGAGGATCCTGGCAAGTCAGCGAGGTGAGCCTTCGCTTCCCTTCCCCAAGCCGTTCCCCCGCGCACCGGCGGTCGCTGCTGCTCGCCATCCGCGCGGCAGTTGTCTCTCGGAGGGCGCCGGCTCCCGCCTGACCTCATACCCCGGCCGGATCTATCCGTCGTGTGCACCTCGCAGCCTGGCGAGTCTGTTCCCTGTCGATGAGGTTGGTCTGGCCACAGCGGACCGCGTCGACGGGCTCGACGGGTTGCCGCGAGATGGCAAGGTGGGATACGTTCTGTTGGGCGCCGCGCGGCCGGAAGCCTGAGAAGGCATCAGCGCGAAGGAGGAAGGAGTTCGTGGCAAGACTGCGGGTGAAGGGGATCGCGTTTGACATGTACGGCACGGTGGTCGATGTGGGCGCCGTCGCTGAAGCGTGCAAGGAAGCCGCTCCCGACGCTGCTGCCTTCAACGCGCAGTGGCGGGCGAAGCAACTCGAATACACGTTCCTCCGAAGCCTGATGGGGAAGTACCAGGATTTCTGGAAGGTCTCGGGGCAGGCCTTGCAGTTCACCGCGCGACGGTTCGGCCTGAAACTGAATGCGGCGCAGCGGCGACGGTTGATGGAGGCCTGGCTGCATCCCACCCCGTACCCGGAGGTGGCGGCGGCGCTGCCGCGGCTGGCGGCGAGATACCCGCTGGCGGTGCTTTCGAACGGGACTCGGAAGATGCTCCAGGCCGGCCTGGAGCAGAGCGGGCTCAGGCCCCACTTCCGGTGGGTGATCACCGCGGACCAGGTGAAGGTGTACAAGCCATCGCCCAAGGTCTACGCGCTTGCGCCCAGACACATGAAGTTGAAGAAGAGGCAGATCCTCTTCGTGTCCTCCAATTCTTTCGATGTGCTGGGGGCGAAGAGCTTCGGGTTCACGGTCTGCTGGATCAACCGGACGGGGGCCCCGGCGGACCCGATCGGACCGATGCCGGACCTTGTGGTGAGCAGCTTTGACGAGCTGGTGGTGGCCGTGTCGTGACGCGCTGGGGCGGGCGGGCGAGTCCAGTCCGAACGCATCCCGTGGAGACCTCCGCCCACGCCGCTCGCCGTCTCGCGTGTCAGGCGCTGACCGCGTTCGGAGCCCAGCAATACGGCCGACGGCGCATAGGAGGCGCTTGGCGAGGAAAACGGCCGGAAGTTCGTGGAGTTCCACTGCGATCCGGACCTTCACGGGCGGCAGGGAGCGGTTCCGGACCGTCGAGCGGGAGAAACGACTCCGTCTCCTGGCCCCGAGGCGACGATCCGGCCTGTGATCACCTGGCACGCATGCGGTCGCGGCCGCCTACAGCCGAGGTGTCCTCCGGAATAAGATGACGAGGTCGGGGGTTGATTGCAGAGGGGAATACGAACGGGACCGCGCCAACGGCGGCACCAACCAGCGTGTTTTGGAGGACCTCATGGAAATCGTGCACATCACCGAGGCGAAAGATCTCGCTCCCGAAGACCAGAAGGTCTGCGAAGCGACCAAGGCGTGGTTCAAGATCGACTTCGTCCCCAAGATGAGCCGTGTGCTGCTGACCGTTCCCGAGTTCGGTCGGCCCTACGGGCGCGCCTCCCGACGCGCGATGGCCGATGGCGCGCTGACGCGCGCCCAGAAGGAGCTCATCGCCAGTATGGTGAGCGCCATCAACGTGTGCGAGTACTGACTGGTCGCACACAGCGCAGCCGGGAAGCTGCAAGGTCTGGCCGACGATCGGATCTGGTACGAGGTGGCCTACGTGGCCGGCGTGACCCATGCGCTCAACGCGGTCGCCGATGGCCTTCGTCTCCCGCTGGAGTTCTCTCCGTCGGCACGACAGCCGGTCCTCCCGCTCCCCGATCCAGCCGACGCTCCTCCCGATCTCAAGGCGGTGTTCGATGACATCGCCGGCTTCTATGCCATGGATCGGCCCCCGGCCGTGTTCCGGTGGATGGGCCGCGACGTCGGATACCTCCAGGACTACTGGGGCGCGACGCGGGAGGCCTTCGCTGACCGGGCCCTCGACCGTCTCATGAAGGAGATCCTCGCGCTGGCTGCCTCGATGACCGGCAAGTCGGACTATGGCGTCGACTTTCACCTTCGCGAAGCCCGTCGGCTTGGGCTGTCTGACCGCGCGCTCACGGAAGCCATCGAGGTGGTTCAGCTCTTCAATACAGTGACCAAGATCGCTGATGCCCTGCAGCTCCAGCCAGACTTCGATCCGCGGTCGACTGGATAGTCTGGGCCCGCATGGCCGCGCGCATCACCAAGACGCCGGGCAAGGACAGGACACTGACGAGGAGGGGCCGGCATGGCAATTCCCACGGAGCCCATTGGCAGCATCCCCAGGCCCCGGACACTCCTGGAAGGCGTTCGGGACTTCACCGCGGGCCGGATCTCCCAGGAGCACCTGCGTTCGCTCTACGACCGGGCGATCCGCGAAACCATCGAGCGCTTCGAAGCAACGGGGTCTCCGGTCATTACCGACGGGGAACAGACGAAGCCGAGCTTTGCGACCTACCCGATTCACGGGCTGGAGAACCTCGCTTCCGACGGCGTCGTGATTCCCTTCGCTGACGGCCATGTGCGCCAGCTCCCACGACTCACCGGAGGCCCGTTTCGGTACCGGACCTACGCCTCGACGTATCTCGAGGCAGCGAGGCGGTATGCCCACGTGCCGGTGAAGCAGGCCGTGATTGCGGCGTCGGCGCTGAGCCTCCTCTATCCTCAGGGCGGAATCGAGGGCTATTCCAGGGCGGAGTTCATCGAGGACCTCGTTCGCGAGGCTGAGGCCGACATCCGCCGCTGCTTGACGGCGGGTGCCCACAACGTCCAGATCGACTTCACCGAGGGGAGGTTGTCGGTCAAGCTCGATCCGACCAAGCGTCTGCTCGGCGACCTCGTCGCCCTCAACAATCGAGTCCTGGAGCGCTTCTCCCCGGAGGAGAGGAAGCGAATCGGGATCCACACGTGCCCGGGAGGCGATAAGGATTCCACCCACAGCGCGGATGTGGACTACCGCAATCTCCTGCCGGAGCTGTTTCAACTGAAGGTCGGGAACTTCTACATCCAGCTAGCCAGTGAACCGGATCGGCGCGCGGTGCTGAGGGTCATCAGGGAACATGCCCAACCTGATCAGCGAATCTTTCTCGGGGTGATCGACCCGATTCACTCCGGGGTGGAGACACCGGAACAGGTGAGGGATCGGATCCTGGAAGCCGTCGAGTACATCCACCCCAGCCACCTGGGCACGACGGACGACTGCGGGTTTTCTCCGTTCGCGGATGACACCTCCACGGCCCGGGAGCTCGCCTTCGAGAAGATTCGTGCGCGAGTGGCCGGTACGGAGCTCGCTGCCCAGGCGCTGCGGGTCTGAGTCGAGCGCTGCGGCGCAGACGCCGCCCGTCTCGCTACGGCCCGGTGCACTCGGTCGCGGACCAGGTTGGGGGTCTCCTGCGGCTAGCAATTCACCGCCCGGCACGAGGAGGCCGCGAGACATGAAGGAGTTCCAGCTTCCGAGCCATCATCCAGAGTTGCCGCAGGGCTCGACGCCTCACTCCTCGGCCAGGTCCAGGACGATGGCTTCCTGAAGGAGATCTCCCCCGACGATCGCCGTCCCGAATACACTGGGTACAGGAATGTCCTGGTCGCGCCGAGCCGACTGCTCCCGCTGATCGCGGGCAGCCTCGCGAGCGTGTGGTCGTTTCAGGCCCTGTTCGCCGTGGCCGCCGTGGCGGTGCTGGCCCAGCTCGCCGTCCTGAGCGGGCTTGAGGCGGCCTCGCGAGCCGTCGAGGTCCGCTGAGAGGAGGATACGCGCATGTGTGCGCGGGCCGGGAGCGTGCTCGTGATGACCGCGCACCCCGATGACGCCGACGTCCACGGAGGGGGCGCGGTCGCCCGCTGGGTCGACGAGGGACGCGAGGTGCATTACGTACTGTTCACCAGCGGCGACAAGGGTCACCACGATCCGACGATGACCCGGGATGAGGTGATCGCTCTGCGCCGCGCCGAGCAGCGCGCCGCGGCAGCCACCCTCGGTGTCCAGCGGGTCACGTTCCTGGAGTACGAGGATGGGGCGCTGGCCTGGGCGGGAGCCGATCTCGCCGCAGCGGCGACCCGCCTGATCCGGGAGGAGCGGCCCGAGGTCATGCTGACCCACGACCCTTTCACCGGACCCCCGCGCTACAAGGAGTATCAACTGCATCCCGATCATCGCGCTGTCGGGGAGGCCGTGCTCGACGCGGTGTACTTTCGCGCGCGGGGGCATCTGTATCATCCGGAGCAGATCGCCGCCGGCCTCGAGCCACACCGCGTGGGAGAGTTGTGGCTGCTCATGGGAGACCACGCCGACCACCCCGTCGACATCGCCGCGACTCTCGAACGCAAGATCGCAGCCATCCGCACCCACGCAAGCCAGTGGGGCCGGCATCCGGATCTGGAAGGGTTTGTCCGTCGTCGCGCAGAGACGACGGGCGCCGCCCACGGCGTCGCCCTAGCCGAGGCCTTCAAACGACTCCGGCCCGGTTGACTCGGCGGCGACGCGTGCCATACAAGCCTCGCAGTCGTGATGGTTCCGAATTCTGGCTCTTCGTGCGACTGAGTGGGTGAAAGGGAAAGGTCTACCCTGCAGGCGGGAAGAGTCCAGTGATGCACGCCACCGGGAAGGCCGCCAGTCTCAAGCGCCTATTTCGGCCTGTTCGTGTCGCCCAAGCCGTAGGCCCGCCCCCCGGGGCGGGCCTCGCCCGCGCAGGGCCGAGGGCGGCAACAATACCGCTTGACCTTCCCCTAAGGGGAAAGGTTTACGGTGTGGGGCAGGAGGCACGCCATGCAAAGCAGTCTGAAGAT
>JACOVB010000387.1 GCA_016177555.1 Candidatus Rokuibacteriota bacterium | reverse complement strand
CCAATGTGCTTAGGACACCACCAAAAAGTCGGGTAGCTGCCCAAAAAAGTCCTGGACGAGGTCCGGCGAGTGGTACAGGGGGCTGTTGTCGCGAGGAGTCTCAGCGAGGGCTAGCGCGACGGTGCCGGGTGCCGGTTGTGGGAGGCTGGCCGTCTACTTGAGCAACGGGATGTGCTCCCCAGCGCACGCTTTAATACCCAGGAACTTCACCAATCGCTTCACGTGGCCGATGTCGATCGATGAATGCTTCGGGAACGACGGGTAAGTCTTGTCCTTCCACATCACGCGGAAGAAATGATCTGTCTCCTTGCACTTCCAGCCAGGAGCACAGGCATCAGGCATGTCCCAGACGGCCTTGCGGGTGGCTTGCCCATGCGAGGCCATCAAGCGGAGGCGTTATGCCGCCACCGTCTCTTGGGGGTCCACCACGTTGTCCGTCGCCCTGAATGTCTGCTTCAGGTTGATCTCGATCCGCCGGTACGACTCCGAAGACTCTCGACGCATCCCCTCGATCGTAGTTTTGCCCGCTCGCACGTCCTCGCGGGCGGCCTCCCATTCCGCCACGGTCTCGGCGTCGGTCTCCTCGAAGAAGCGCCCCGCGCTCGACCGGAAGTCGTAGAAGTCGGGCGCCTCTGATGCCAGATCGAAGAGCACCCTCATCAGGGTCTTCCGGAACTCGCCATAGGCCTCAGCCCGCGACGTGCCCTTGGCCGCGAGGCCGCCTGGATTTACCCCGTACATCCACCAGCAATCTTCCTCCTCTGCGGCCAGGAGCCGGCCATGCACACGGATCTCCGCCAGGTAATCGTTGCCTTCGACCTTGTCGAGGAACGTGAAGAGGAGAGGATAGTGCGTCGTCGTGGTGGTGCTCATAATCGGCTCCTCGGTTGTTCAGTCAGCGGAAAAGCGAGCCGAGCAGGCGGCTCCCGTCGCCGTGGTTATAGCACAGTGCGCCGCCGCGCCAAGGGCTTGCTCGCTCACCATCATAGGCACAGCTAAAGGCATACCTCAAGCGGGCAAGAAATGCGCCAGCCCCGCGCGCTCTGCTGAGCAGCATCTTCGGCCCCCGGCTCGCCTGGATCGCAAGGACATCCTTCAGCAGCGGGGCGGTGACGCCGCTCCTCGGTCGCCACTTCAGGTTCGAGGGCCTCGTCCGCCATGGCGGCGAGGCCGGCGGGCCCGGCGCCGCCCACCGCGTCCTGGGGCGCCGGGTGTCGGGCGACCCCGACGGGGCCGGCCTGATCCCGTTCGTCGGGCGTGAGCGCGAGATGGACATGCTGCTCGACCTCGCGGCTCGAGCCGAGGCCGGGCGCGGCCAGGTGGTTGGCATTGTGGGCGAGCCCGGGATCGGCAAGTCGCGGCTGCTGCGCGAGCTGCGCCGCCGGCTCGGTGGCCGCGGCGTCACGGTCCGTGAGGGCCGCTGCCTCCCCGGCGGCCGGGCCACGGTGGCATCCACGGTGGCCGAGATCATGAGGCAGGACTATGGCATCGACGAGGGAGCGGACGAGGCGACCATCGCCAGGAAGGTGCGCGAGGGCGTGGCCGGCATGGGGCTCTCGCCCGAGGAGTGGGCGCCGAGCCTGCTGCTGGTGCTCGGGGTGCGCGAGGGCACGGGCGGGCTGCTGGCGCTGCCTGCCGAGGCGCGCAAGACGCGCGTGTTCTCCGCCCTCAGGAGGCTGGCGGTGGAGCGGAGCCGGCGCGAGCCCTTCGTCCTGGCCCTGGACGACGTCCACTGGATCGGGAAGACCTCCGAGGAGTTCCTGCAGTTCCTGGTCCGGAGCCTGCCCGCCTCCCGCATCGTGCTCCTCTGCACCTACAGGCCGGAGTACCGGCCGCCCTGGCTCGCGGCCTCCTGCGCCACTCAGCTCGCGCTGCCTCCGCTCGAGCGGGCCGAGAGCCGCGCCTCACGGGCCCGTACTACTGCCAGCTCGCGCTCGCCCACGCTTACCTCGGCGACCACGAGGGTGCGCGCGCCGCCGCGCGGCGGGCCGTGGGTGAGGCGGCGCGCTGCGGCGACGAGCCGATCATCGGCCGGGCGCAGTTCGCCTCGGCGGTGGCCGACTGGGGGCTGGGGCAGTTCGGCGCGGCCATGGAGCAGGCGCGGCACGCCGTGCGGTGCCTGACCCGCGTCGGGGACTCGCACTGGCTCGCCCGGAGCCGCCGGATCCTGGGGCTCGTCCGTTTCGGGGTCGGCGACTTCGACGGGGCGCTGGAGGAGGAGGCGGCGGCCGAGGCGCTCGGAGCGGCTGTGGT
>JACOVB010000386.1 GCA_016177555.1 Candidatus Rokuibacteriota bacterium | reverse complement strand
TGCCGCGGTTCACCAGGATGGTCTCGGCCATCGTCTGGCCGCTGATCGCCCTGGCGTGCTCGAAGGAGCCGTCGCGGAAGTTGCGGGTGGGGAGGATGCCGCCCGCCTCCAGCGCCAGCAGCCCGCCGGATGAGCCGAGCTGGTGGAAGCGGTCCTTCGAGCGGTCGTAGTGCTCGCGGAACCAGGTGAGCCCGCTCCTGGCCGCTGCCTTGTCCTGGGCCACGGGGGGGTTGCTGCCCCTGACGGCGATGGCCTTGAGGCGTTTCGAGCCCATGACGGCGCCGAGCCCCGAGCGGCCGTGGAAGTGCTTGAGCTGGTTCACGATCGCCGCGAACCGCACGCCCTTCTCGCCGGCCACGCCCGTTTGCAGCACCCGGATGCGCTTGTCGCCCAGCTCCTGCTCGAGCCCCGCCTGGACCTCGCCCGAGAGCTTTCCCCAGTAGGCGCGCGCGTCCCTGATCTCGACCTCGCCGTCCTTGATCCAGAGGTACACCGGGGTCTCGGAGCGGCCGCGGATCACGACACCGTCGTAGCCGGCCGCGCGCAGCTCGGGCGCCCACCAGCCGCCCGCCTCGGACTCGCCGTAGCCGCCCGTCAGCGGTGACTTGGCCGCTGCCGTGTAGCGATTGGTCCCCGAGAGCGACATCCCGTTGATGATGCTCGTGGTGAAGACCAGGACATTGTCGGGGCCGAGCGGGTCCACGCCCGGGGGCAATTCGCGCAAGAGCAGGTGGCAGGCCAGCGCACCACCGCCCATGTACTTGCGGAGGATCGTCTCGGGGATCTCCTCGACGCGTGTCTGCCGGGTCGTGAGATCGACGTGCAGGAGCTTCTGGGTGACACCGGATGCCATGGGGGCTCTCCTTGTCAGGGGCTGCCGGGGTTCACGGTCAGCGGCGGTGACGGCGCCACTCCGGAATCATACGACACACCAGGTCCATGTCGGGGCGGCTCCAGTGGTCGGGCGTGTGGACGAGCCTCCGAGACCGGCCACTAGACCCCGCTCCCTGTGCCCGGGCTGCGACCCGAGCGGGCGCCCGGGGTCCGCCGCTGGAATCGACGGTAGATACGTCCACCGCGCCCCCCCAGCAGGCGCACATCGAGGGCGTCGAGCCTCGATGCGGTCACGCCGGCTCGCCTGAGCCAGCGTGACACCGTCCCGTCCATCCGGCCCAGCAGGGAGCTGTCCCAGGACGCGCGGGCCAGGCCGGCCTCGACGGCGTCGACGACCGGCAGCCACTCGACCGCCGCGCCGGCCCGGGCGCGGATCTCCTCGACGAGGCGCCTCCAGCGCTCCGGGGCTGAGCGCGGGGCCCGCTCGAGATCCTCCGGCTCGATGCGGCCTGGCAGCGTGGTGGCACGAGCAAGGGCCCCGTGCAGGGCGAGCATCACCTTGGTGCGGACGCACTTCTCGCAGCGGCCGCAGTTGTAGCGTCCGCCACGGTTTTCCCAGCACACCCGTAGGTGGCGGAGCGCGAGATCCGAGGCGGCCACGAGCGGCACCTTGCCGACACGAGGGGTATCGCAGCCGTCGTGGACGAGCTCCAACCCTTCCGTGGACCACAGCGGATCGACGCCGGGGTGCGAGGCGGCGGCGCTGAACGGCTCGAGGATGGACCGACCCGACGGGATGTAGACGGTGTGGAAAGCGCCGCCGAGGGCCAGCGCCACCGCGGCCAGGGCCGGGCCGTGGCCGAAGTGGTACCAGTGCACCTCCCGTAGCATGTCCCGGGCGTTGGTGCGGACGGGGACCAGGGTCCTGCCCATCTCCCGCGCCACGTCGTGCCCCGCGGCCACGAGCTGTCCGAACAGCGCCTCGTCCTCCAGCGGGATGTCGAAGCCGCCAACCGCGAGCAGGTGGGTGATCGCCCGGTCGTCGTCGCGTGGATACCGCCGCGCGTTCCTGAGCAGCGTGAAAAAGGAGTCCACGCCCGCAGAGAAGAACGCGGCGCTCCCGATGCTGCCCCGGGGGCGCTCGGCCGCACCGGCGGCCTTCACCTCGGCGAGCCCGAGCGGACGCCCCATGTCCAGGCTCCACCGCTGATAGATCTCGGCGATCCGACGGGAGGACGCCAGCAGCAACGCGGACACGTCGCCCTCGATGACGAGGCGCGGGATCTCGTGGCGCATCGCCACGAGGAGGAGCACGGGCAGGAACGCATCGCCCCCGACGAGGATCCCGGGCGCGAGCTCCCGGGGGGTCTCCACCCAGAGCGTCTCCGGCAGCCCGGCCGGCCGCGAGCCGCCGCGCGCCTCCACCCGGCAGGAGAGCCTGGCACGCGCCCCGCCTTCGCTCAGCGTGATGTCGCCGGCCACCAGCTCCCGGGTCACGCTAGGGACCGGTGACGAGCTTGCGGTGGTCCCAGGTGACGATGCGGGTCGGATGGAAGCGAAGGCCGATGCGCTTGGGCGCCTGCTTGGCGAGCATCTGCCGGCGCTCCTCCGCCGGCACGGCTCCCCCTGTGGCGGCGGCATAGCGGACGCCGAGGCGCAAACCGATCTCGGTCGCGGCGTCGAGATCGCGGATCAGCTCCACGTCGCACTCCATCATGGCGCCGCGCAGCTCGACGTAGAGGTCGCCCGCCTCCACCTGGAGCGTGGCCCGGGGGAGCCGCTCCAGGTTCTTCACCTTCTGCGACTTGCCGAAGGTCCACGTGGTGATCGTCGTGCCGTCCACGACGTACCACAGCGGCATGAGGTGCGGGCGTCCGTCGGGGCCAATGGTGGCGCACGTCACGACGCGCTCCTCGTCGAGGAAGGCCTCGAGCTCGGCCGGGGTCATGGTGATCTGCGATCGTCTCAGCATGCGTGTCGGCTTCTCACCTAGACGATGACCTTCCGGGCGCGGAGGCCCTGGATCCTGTCTGACGAGTAGCCGCACTCGGCCAGGATCTCGTCGGTGTGCTCGCCGCGCAGCGGGGCGGCGCGGCGTACGCCGGGCGTCATCCGCGAGAACTTGAGCGGCGTGCCGACCACGGGGATCTCCCCCAGCCGCGGGTGCACGGCGCGCTGGACGATGCCGCGCTCGATGGTCTGCGGGTCGTTCATGACCTGGTCCACGGTGTTCACCGGCGTGGCCGGCACATCGGCCTTCTCGAGGAGCGCCAGCAGCGGCTCGCGCTCGCGCTGGGCGATGGTCTCCTCGAGGATCGCCTCGAGCTCGGCGCGGTGCTGGACGCGCCCCTGGTTGGCGGTGAAGCGCGGATCGGCGGCCAGATCGTCGCGGCCGAGCGCATGGGCCAGCTTCTGCCAGAAGCGGTCGTTGGCGGCGGCGATGAAGATCCACTGGCCATCCGTGCACCGGAAGTTGCGGTAGGGCGACAGCGACGGATGCCCGGAGCCCAGCGGGCGCGGCATCGCCCCCGTGAGGAGATAGCCCTCGGCGTGGAAGGCGAGCAGGCTCACCGCGGTCTCGAGCAGCGAGGCATCCACGCGCTGGCCGAGCCCCGTGCGCTGGCGCTGCAGCAGCGCCGTCGAGATGCCCAGCGCGCAAAGGATCCCGGTGGAGAGGTCGAGGAAGGACACGCCGGCGCGCACCGGCTGGCCACCGGGCTCCCCCGTGATGGACATGATGCCGCTGAAGGCCTGCATCAGCGCCTCGTAGCCCGGGCTGTCCTTGCGCGGCCCCGTCCGGCCGAAGGCCGAGACGGAGCAGTAGATGAGCCGCGGGTTGATCTCGGCTAGCCCCTCGTAGCCCAGGCCGAAGGACTCCATGGTGCCCGTGCGGAAGTTCTCGAGCAGGACATCCGCGCCGCGGACCAGGTCCGTCACGACCTCGACGCCCTCGGGGGTCTTGAGGTCCAGCGTCATGGCGCGCTTGTTGCGGTTGAAGAGGAGGTAGGCCGCGGCCTCGCCGTCCTTGTGGGGCGGCCAGGTGCGCGACTCGTCGCCCCCTGCCGTGTCCTCCACCTTGATGACGTCGGCCCCGAGGTCGCCCAGCAGCGCGCCGCACCAGGGGCCGGCGATGACGCGGGAGAGATCGATCACCCGGAGGCCGTCGAGCGCGAGCGGAAAGGAAGTCATGCGAGTTACTATACCTTACCGTGACCCGTGCGGCGGCGGCCGGCTGCGAGCAGTGAACCGCCCGCAGCCGGCGGCGCGAGATCAGCCCTTGAGCGCCTCGTGGACCTTGCCGACCATCTTGGCGCCGGGGTTGACCAGGGTCTTGTCGCCCTCGTCCTTCCACTTGGACGGGCAGGCCTCGTTGGTCTTCTTGGCCAGGTAGATGTTGGCCTTGAACTTCCGCATCATCTCGTCGATGTTGCGGCCCATGTTGTAGAAGTTCACCTCCGAGTTGAGCAGCGTGCCCTCGGGGTTGATGATGAACGTTCCCCGCAGGTCGAGCCCCGTGTTCTCGTCGTAGACCGCGAACATCCGGGAGACCTTCCCGGTGGGATCGGCGCCCATGGGGTACTTCACCTGTGCCAGCTCCTTCTCGTCCCGCTGCCAGGCCAGGTGCACGAACTGGGTGTCCGTGCTCACCGTGACGACGTCGCACCCCATCTTGACGAACCGCTCATGCTGCTCTGCCAGAGCAGCGAACTCGGTCGCTCAGACGAAGGTGAAGTCGGCCGGGTAGAAGAAGAGGATGGTCCAGCGCTTGCTGGCGATCTGATCCTGCAGGCTGAACTTCCCGAAGTCGCCCTTGACGGGCTCGTACGTGGTGAGCGAGAAGTCCGGCACCTTCTGGCCGAGCTTGAGTCCCGCAGCCGTCTCAGTCATGCGTTCGCGCCTCCTTGGGGAGTGTGGTGGTTTCGGGAGAGGTCACCCGCTCCTGCAACGCCCCTATGATACTCACTTTCGTCAGGCCGCGCAGCCGCCGCACCGAGCCTCGCCTAGCCCGGCAGCATCGCGATCAGCGGCTCCAGGTTGGCGCGATCGGGCGTGAGCCTGCCGGCGCCGTGGGAGTGGACGGTTGCGATCACGGCGTCGTTGAACGGCGTCCCGACGCCGACGCGGCGCCCCTCGGCCGAGACGTAGCCGTTATTACGCCCGTCCGCGAGAGCGGCAAGCAACTCCGGTCAGGCTACAGGAGGCGGCGCGGGCTCGCAAGGGACGGGCCGGTGGTGCTCTGGGCTAGAATGGGCCAGCCCACACGGAGGGGGCGCTCATGCTCACAGCCGCCGAGTTCATCCAGGCCGGGATCACGCAACTCCACCGCTCGCTCGATAGGGCCGTGGCCGACCTCACGCCCGAGCAGCTCCACGCGGTGCCGGGCGGGCACCCGAAGGCCAACACCATCGCCTTCGAGATCTGGCACCTGGTCCGCACCGAGGACAACGTGGTGCGCTTCGTGATCCAGA
Organism: Candidatus Rokuibacteriota bacterium; assembly: GCA_016177555.1. Next base: position 5,447 of record JACOVB010000386.1, on the reverse strand, counting down.
ACCGCCGGCCTACCGTCTGGGCTGAGGGCAAGTACGCCGAGCGGCTCGGCCTGCCGCCGGTGGCCCAGGGCACCGGCATGCCCGTGGTGGAGGCCCAGGCGCTCCGGATCAAGGATGTGCCGCTCTTCAAGGAGTACATGCAAAAGGTGTGGGCGAGCACCGATGAGCTGTTCGGGAGCGCCGACCCCGCGGCGCTCGAGAAGCCGGTGATCGTCAAGCCGCTGGGGGAGATGCCGGCCATCCGCGCCTTGGGCCAGGTGGTGCTCACCCACGGCATGACCCATTTCGGCGAGATCGAGCTGATCCGGACCCTCGTCGGGGCGGCGCCCGTCATCTCCGTCTAGCCTCGCGGCAGCCCGAGACTTGACGAGCCACGGCCCGGCAGCGGTTGTCGAGCGCATCGAGCGCCTGGCGCAGCGGGAGCACACCTCCTGCGGCCCCGGACGGATGATCTGGCGCTGCTGGGGCGCGGGACCCCCGCTCGTCCTGCTTCACGGGGCCACGGGCTCCTGGACCCACTGGCTCCTGAACGTCCTGCCGCTCGCCGAGCGCTTCCGGGTGATCGTCCCCGACATGCCGGGCTTCGGAGACTCCGACATGCCTCCCGAGCCCCACACGGCCGAGCGCCTCGCCGACATCGTCTCCGTGGGGCTCGACGCCGTCGTGCCGCCGCCCGCGCCGCTCGACCTCGCGGGCTTCTCCTTCGGCGGGATCATCGGCGGGCTCGTGGCGGCCCGCGAGGGCGAGCGGTTGCGCATCCTCGTGCTCCTCGGCCCCAACGGCATGGCCCTTCCCGGTGGGACCGACAGGCCGCTCGCGCGCACGCGGCCCGACATGACGCCCGCCGAGGTGATGGCGGCGCACCGCGAGAACCTGCGCATCCTGATGCTCGCCGATCCAGGGAAGGCCGACGACCTCGCCGTCCACCTCCAGATGGAGAACATTCGTCTGGCCCGGATCAAGTCGGGCGGCATCCCCGCCTCCGACACCCTCCTGCGGGCGCTCCCCGCCGTGCGCGCGCGGATCGCCGGGATCTGGGGCGCGCAGGACGCCTTCGCCCTGCCGTTCCTCGACGAGCGGCGGCGGACGCTTGCGCGCTTCCAGCCCGACCTCAACTTCCGCGTCATCGAGAGCGCAGGCCACTGGGTGGCCTACGAGGCGCCTGTCCAGGTGAACGCGGCGCTGATCGAGATCCTCGACGTCCGCCACCCCTCCGCCCCACGTTGACAGCCGCCGGGCCACCGGCGCGGACAAGGCGAAGGAGACGCTTTCCGCGGCCTCCCGGCGACCCGAGGACACCTGAGCCGCCGCGCGCGCCGCGCGGGCAGGGTACTCGCGCGTCCGCCATTCCCGTGCCCCTGACCAGGCCGGCCTTGGGCAATTCTTGCAGGGAGTCTCGGGTCCGCGCTACTGTGCTGGTGTGCTGACGATCCCGTTGCGGAGCAGCGACTCTTGCCGAGGGCTCCCACCACGACGAAACTTCGCGGGAGCGGCGGGCCCGGGGGCCCCGCGGGCATGAGCTGGGCGGCCGCCCTCAGCCCCGCGGCCCTCCGACGCGCGAAGTTCCCCCTCCTCGTCCTGCTCTGCATCTTCGCCACGGCGTTCGTCATGAGCTCCGTGCTGTCGGCTCTCTTCACGCGAGCCGTCACCGAGTGGGAGTGGGAGAACACGGCGGCGCTGACCCGGCAACAGGTGGTGCTGGTCGGCCTCGAAGGGCTCTTCGCTGCGCCGCCGGACGGCCGGACCCGGGAGCGCTGGGCGGCGGAGATCGCCCGCCTCTACGGCGGCCTGCCGGAGATCGTGCGCGTCAAGGTGTGGGACAGGGAGGCGACCGTCCTCTGGTCGGACGAGCCGCGGCTGATCGGCCAGCGCTTCCCCGATAACGTGCCGCTCAGGAGTGCCCTCGCGGGCACGGTTGCCGTGAACGTCAAGGAGCTTCGCGGCGGCGCCGAGCACCGGTACGAGGAGGGGCGGTTCGGGACGCTGGCCGAGGTGTATGTCCCCATCTTCTCCCGGCAGGGTGGGGAGATCGTGGGAGTGCTGGAGATCTACAAGACGCCCAAGCTGCTCTACGCCACGGTCCGCTGGGGGCGGAGCATCATCTGGGCGATCTCTCTCGCCGGCGGCGTGATCCTGTGCCTCACCCTCCTCCCGCTGTTCCGGCAGGGCTTCCGCCACGAGGTGTCCGAGGCCCGTCGCCTCGCGCAGGAGGCGTACGCCCGGCGGCTCGAGCAGGAGGTGGCGGAGCGGACGCGGGCTCTCGAGGAGAGCCAGAGGCAGCTCCTCCAGTCCCAGAAGATGGACGCGGTGGGACAGCTCGCCGGCGGCATCGCCCACGACTTCAACAACCTGCTCACCGTGATCAGGGGGCGGAGCGAGATATTGCTGAGCCGGCTGGCGGAGCGGGATCCGGCCCGCCATCAGGTCGAGCTGATCAATCGCACGGCCGATCGGGCCGCGGCGCTCACCCAGCAGCTCCTGGCCTTCAGCCGGAAGCAGATCCTGCAGCCCGTGGCGGTCGACCTCAACGCGGTGGTGGCCCGGATCGAGCCGATGCTGCGGCCTCTGATCGGGGAGCGCGTCACCATCTCCACCACGCTGGATCCGGCGCTCGGCACCGTGAGCGCCGATCCCACGCAGCTCGATCAGGTCATCGTCAACCTCGCCGTCAATGCCCGCGACGCCATGCCCGACGGCGGCCAGATCACCCTCTCCACCGCCAACGTGGAGCTCGGCGACGCCGAGGTGCGCCAGCACCCCTGGATCCAGCCGGGGCGCTACGTGATGCTCGAGGTCGGCGACACCGGGGTGGGAATGGACGCCCCGACCCAGGCCAGGATCTTCGATCCGTTCTTCACCACCAAGGGGCCCGGCAAGGGCACCGGGCTCGGCCTGTCCACGGTGTACGGCATCGTCAAGCAGAGCGGTGGCTCGATCTGGGTCGACAGCCAGCCGGGGCGAGGGACGACGTTCACGATTGTCCTGCCGCGGGTCGAGACGCCCACGCCGGCCCCCGCGGCGAGCCCGGCACCGCCGACGCCGGGCCGCGGCTCGGAGACCATCCTGCTCGTGGAGGACGAAGGCGACCTGCGGGCGCTGGCCCGGGAGATCCTCGAAACCCAGGGCTATACGGTGCTCGCCGCGGGCGACCCCGAGGAGGCCCTCAGGCTCATCGACGGGTTCGGGGGCCGGATCCATCTGCTCCTGACCGACGTGGTGATGCCAAAGATGAGCGGTCGCGAGCTGGCGAGCCGTCTGGCTCCCGCGCGCCCCGACATGAAGGTGCTCTACATGTCCGGATATACCGACGACGCCATCATCCACCACGGCGTCCTGGATCCCGGCTTCGCGTTCCTCTCGAAGCCCTTCACGGCGGGCGCCCTCGCCAGCAAGGTGCGGGAGGTGCTGGAGAGGTCCCAGGGCAAGCCACAGGCGGACGCCTGAACACCCCTCCCCGTAGTCCCGTCAACTGAGGAGACCCGGCGACGGGTAGCGTCTGGCTCATCACGATCGTATCGGGCGGGCAAACGGGCGCGGACCGCGCGGCGCTCGACTGGGCCATTGACCACGGCGTGCCGCACGGCGGCTGGTGTCCCCACGGGCGCCTGGCCGAGGACGGCGTGATCGACGCGCGCTACGCGCTCACGGAGACGCCTGACGAGCACTACTCGCAGCGCACCGAGTGGAATGTCAGGGACTCCGACAGCACGGTGATCTTCTCCCTGTCCGGCGGGCTGACCGGCGGCTCGAAGGTGACCGCGGAGTTCGCCCGGCAGTACGGCAAGCCGCGTCTCCACCTGTCCCGCTCCGCCGGCCACGGGGACCCCGCCGAGCGGCTCAGGCACTTCGTCAGGGAGCACGGCATCCGCGTGCTCAACGTGGCCGGGCCGCGCGCCTCCAACGAGCCGGAGGTGGGCGGCTTCGTCAAGGAGACACTGACCGCCGCCTTCGTCACGCCCGAGGACGTCTGAGCCGACGCGCGCGCCCCATCAGCGGCGGCGCGTCACCCTGATCGTCAGCCCGGTGTCCTGCTGCGCCAACACCTCGACAATGACGTCGGGCGGAAGCTGCACCGATGCCGTCTGACCGGGCTGGCGCCCGAATGTGGCCGCCCCGAAGTCCGGCACCCGCGGAGTGGCGTCCACGACGCGCACGATCCCATCGCCGTCCTCCTCGGACTCGTGGACCCGGAGGACGAGCAGGCCGGTGGCCGGCGGCACGGGATCACCCGGCATGGGGCGCCGGTACTCGAGCAGGTGGTAGGTCCGTCGCGGACCGGGGATCCTGACCACCGGCGTTCCCCGGCCGCCGGCGAGCGGCGCCAGCGCCAGTGTCCGGGTCTCTCCGGGCGCGACGTCGGCGACCTGCTCGTCGGCGATCCATCCCATCCGCAGCCGCGTGAACGAGGACATCGCGGGCACGGGCCGGCGCCCGCCGACGAAGTGGCGCGACATCACGTCCCAGGCCCCCATGAACACCGTGTATTTCGGGTAGGCCTCCGGGGTGAGGGGGCCGATCTTCCCCTGCAGGACCGTGTCGTAGAGATCAGGGAGCGGACGCTTGCCCCCGACGACCCCGCCGAGGGCGTGGGCGAGATCGTGGACGATGTGGCCGGCGTGGGCGGTCTGCGCCACGACGATCCCTCCGTGGAAGCGCTGGCCCCCGCGCGTCGCGATCTCCCAACAGCGGGACGCATGTCCGAGCCTTGACAGCCCCCGGCCACCCGGCTAACATGCCCCGTCGATCGAGCGTTCGATCGTCAACACAACCGACCTGCTCCGGAGCCCATGAGACACACGCTCGCCGACCAGACCGTGCGGGACGCCGCCTCCTACGCGGAGGCCTGCGCCCGCCACGCGTGGAAGATCCCCGACCGGTACAACATCGCCTGGGACGTCTGTGACCGGCACGCGGACGGCAGCGGCCGGCGCGCGCTCCTCTGCGACGACGGGCCGGGCGGGGCCGGGACCTGGTCCTTCGACGACCTGAAGCAGCTCTCGGACCGGCTCGCCGGCGGGCTCCGGACGCTGGGTGTCGAGCGCGGCGCCCGCGTGGCCCTCATGCTCCCGCAGACGGCGGAGCATGCCGCGGCGCACCTGGCCGCATTCAAGCTCGGGGCCGTCGCCGTGCCGCTGTCGCGCCTCTTCGGCCACGAGGCGCTGCGCTACCGGCTCGAGGACTCGGGCGCCTGCGTGCTCTTGACGGACCGGGAGCACCTCGACAGGGCGCGCGAGGTTCGCGACGGCCTGCCGGGGCTGTCCCACATCGTGCTGTGCGGGGCCGAGCCGGGAGAGACGGGGGCGCGCGATGTCCTGCGTGTCGAGGAGTTGCTCGCCCGGGCCTCGGGGGATTTCGCGCCCGAGGACACGGCGGCCGAGGATCCGGCGCTTCTCATCTACACCTCGGGGACGAGCGGGCCGCCGAAGGGGGCGCTCCACTGCCATCGC
>JACOVB010000385.1 GCA_016177555.1 Candidatus Rokuibacteriota bacterium | reverse complement strand
GGCCATGGATGGCCAGAGGAGGAGATGCCATGAAGAAGGTCGAGATGGAGAAGGTCCTGCGCTGCGCGGATGTGCTGAAGGCGACGCTCAGCGCAACGCCTGGCGGAGCGAGCCGCCGATGAACGTGACGGCGCGCGCGGCCGTGTCGATGAGCTTGCCCATCGGCACAAACCCGTGGATCATCCCGCCGTAGCAGACGTCGTCCACCGCCACCCCGGCGCCGCGCAACCGATCCGCGTAGGCCTGGCCCTCGTCCCGCAACGGGTCGAAGCCGGCGGTGACGATGAGCGCGGGCGGCAGGCCGGCCAGCGAGGGCGCGCGCAGCGGCGAGACGCGCCAGTCGGTCGCGTCGCCCGGCTTGTCCAGGTAGTGCGCGATGAACCAGCGCATCCCCTCGCGCGTGAGCATGTAGCCGTCGGCGAAGTCGGCGTAGGACTTCGACTCGGCCGCGACATCGGTGACCGGGTACAGCAGCACCTGCAGCGCGATGGCTGGGCCGCCCTGGTCGCGCGCCATCAAGGCCACGACGGCCGCCAGGTTGCCGCCCGCGCTGTCGCCGCCAATGGCCAGCCGCGTGGCGTCGACGCCCAGCTCGCCGGCGTGGGCGACGACCCAGCGGGTGGCCGCCCACGCGTCGTCGGCCGCCGTTGGGAACTTGTGCTCGGGCGCCAGCCGGTAGTCCACCGACACGACGCTGGCGCCCGACTCCGCCGTGAGCTGCCGGCACACGGCGTCGTGGGTGTCGAGGTCGCCGATCACCCAGCCGCCGCCGTGGAAGTAGAGGTACACCGGCAGGCGCGTGGCGTCGGCGACACCGGCCGGCCGGTAGACGCGCAGCGGGATCGGGCCGCGCGGGCCCTCGGCGACCACGTTGCGGACGCGGCCGATCTCGGGCGGCGTCGGCGTCGCGGCCGGGCGCGTCTCGCGGAAGAGCTGGCGCGCGTCCTTCGGCGAGAGCGTGTGGTACGCCGGCCGCCCGGACTTCACGGCGAGATCGATGACCGCCTTCGCCTGGGGATCGAGAGCCATGGACCGCGCCTCCCTGGAGCTTCGAGGTTGCGGCAATGTTTCCATCGTTCGTAATCAGGCGCTCCGCTGAGCTGGATCGACGACCGCCGGAGGTGCCCCACGGCTCCGAGTCCGGCCCCCGCGTCGGCGGAGCCGGCTCAGGCGCCCTGCGCCGACGGCTCCACCTGATCCCAGCGCGGGGCATAGGGGTATGGCCCGTCGGCGGTCTTGCCCTCGGCGAAGCGCCGCAGGGCGAATCTGCGGATGTCCACGGTCTTCGCCTCGCCGTCCACGATCAACTCGGCCATGCACGCACCGACCGCCGGCGCGATCTTGAAGCCCGATCCGCTGAAGGCGGTGGCCAGGTAGAGCCCGTCCACCCCTTCCACCCGGCCGAGGATGGCGTGGCGGTCCTCGCTGTAGCCATCAAAGGCCCGGTAGCCGCGCGACAGCGTGGCCTGCTCCATGGCGGGGATGCGCTGGGTCAGGATCTGCGCGCCCTGGGTCGCCGACTGCGGCGGCAGCCCCGTGCCCAGAGTGTCGGGGTCGATGTCCCACTCCTGGCACGGCACGCCGACCAGGGTGAGGATGCCGCTCTCGGGGCGGAAGTAGCTGCCCTGGACGTTGTCGATGAAGATCATGTGCGGATCCCGCAGTGCCGGGGGCCGCGTCACCACCACGGTGTCGATGGCCTTGGGGCGCGCGGGCAGCGGGAGCCCCATCTCGCGGCACAGGCGGACGGACCACGCCCCCGCCGCGACCACGACGGCCCCCGCGTCGATGGCGCCGGCCGCCGTGTCGACGCCGATGACGCGGCCCTCGCGCCGGCGGATGGCGGTCACCCCCGTCCACTGCCGCACCTGCGCGCCCCGCTCCACCGCGCGGCGCCGGAACCCCTCGACCGTCTCGGCGGGGTTGGCGTAGCCGCTGTCGGGCTCGTACGCCGCCGCCCCCACGTCGTCCACGTTGGCGAACGGCTGCAGCGCCTTGAGCTCGGCGGGCGTCAGCGCCACGGTGTTCACGCCGATGCCGCGCAGCATCTCGACGTTCCGGCGCAGATTGTCGGCGTAGGCGGGCGAGACGACGTTGACGAAGCCGGTGTGGGTGAGGACCGGCGGCCCGCCCATCAGCTCGACCCAGTCCCGGAACACGGGAAAGCTCGCCCACGCGAGCCGCGCGTCGGTCTCGTTGGTGTAGTGCATGCGCACCAGCGCGCTGGAGCGCCCCGAGGCCCCGCTCGCGAGGGCCCCCTTCTCCAGCAGCACCACGCGCTTCACCCCCCGGGAGGCCAGCGCGCAGGCGATGCTGATCCCGTTGACCCCGCCTCCGACCACCACCACGTCTGCCGTCTCGGCCATGGTCCTGTCCTTTCGTCGCCCGCCTGCCGCCGCGCTCTCAGCCGCGCGACTCCACGTGCCGGGGATCGAGCGCGTCGCGGGTACCGTCGCCCAGGAAGAGATGGTCGAAGAAGGTGTGCGCCTGGCGGCCCAGGCGCGACGCGCGGCCGGACGGCAGGCGGATGATCACGGCCGGCATCCTACCACCGCGGGCGCCAGTCCGCAGCCGCGGGCGGTCAGCGCGGTGAGGCCCGAGGGCGGGCGCCCATGGGCCCGATCGGCGCGTCCGTCTCCCACAGGAATCGCAACTGCGCCCTGGCGCCGATCTCCACCGCCGGGCCGGGGGGACGAGGCCGAGGGCGGGGGTGCCGGGGGCGGCCTCGGGCAGCGGGTACGGGGAGACCGGCACGGGCACCGCGATCCCGCGCCGCCGGAGGCGGAGGCCCTCGGCGAGGTCGGCCACGGCCAGCCAGTCGGCGCCGCTGGCCGCGAAGACCGCCCTACCTCGGCGGCGCCGAAGCCGTACCCGTCGGCCTTGACCACGGCGACGATCGAGCGCTCCGACCCGACCAGCCGGCGCACCGCGCGCACGTTCTCGGCGGCGGCGTCGAGGTCGATCTTGAGCGTGGCAGGACGGATCGCCACGCGGGGCCACCACGCTCCTACTTGCCGCCGAGGGTCGCATACGCCTGTGCCGCCGCGTCGCGAATCGACGGTTGCTCGGTCGAGGACCGCGCCACCATCTGCAGGGTCTCGAGGGCCTGCTGGTCACCCTGCGCCGTCAGGTAGCGGATCGCCTGCAGCCGATACCCCGGCTCGACCTGCGAGGCCACGACCTGGCGCATGAAGGGGAGCGGACGCGCGTCGTTCAAGGAGGCGAGCGCCCGGAAAGCCATCTCCCGCCCGCGCCCGTCGGCCGTGGCCTCCTCGAAAATCTTCGTCAACCCGGTGACTCCCATCGGCTGGCCCGACTCGGCCAGGCCATACGCGGCGCTCAGGCGGACGAGGCGGTCCTCTCCCGGGTTGGCCAGCAGCTGTTCCATGACCGGAAGGGAATCGGGCGTCTGCATCTGTCGCAGCCCGGAGGCCGCCGCACGCCGCAACAGCACGTCGTCTTCCTTCTCCATGATGTCCCGCAAGAGCGGCAGGGCCTGCGGCACCTGGAGCTGGCCCAGCAGCCGCGCGGCGGCGCGTCGCTCATCGCTGTCGTTGCCGGCCGCCAGCACCTGCATCAGCGCCTGCCCGGCGACGTCTCCCATGCCGCGCAGGTCCTCGATCAGCGCGCGTGCCCGCTGCCAGCGCTCCCGCCCTCCCGACCCGTTCATCGTCTCGAGATACGTGTAGAAGCGGTCGAGCGCGGTCTGCACGTTTGCCGGAGACGCGACCGCCCCGGACGCGCGGTGGGCCTGGGGCCCGCTCTGGGACTGCGCCGCCCCCCCTCCCCGGGCACGGCCCTCCGGGACCATGCGTTCTTCCCTGCCGCCCCCGAGGCGGCTGCCCAGCGGCGCCCCCGCCCCGGAAGAGACCCCGGACGGGGCAGCCGCGTACCCGGCCCCGGGTTGCCGTGGGGCAGCGAGGTCCTCCCGGGCACGCAACCGTGCCTGGAGCGCGGTGACCTGCTGCTGCAGGCGGCTCACCTCATGAGGTCGATCGCCCTCCGGAACCGCTGGCGGCTTGCGGGCAACGCCGGCTGCCGCCCAGCCGATGAAGAACGTGACGGTGAGAGCAAGAGGCCACAGAAGCCGTCCCATGTCGCTCCTCCTCGAGACTGCCGTCGTTGTCTCGGGCTTGCCCCGTCCTCGATTGTCCCGACCTGAGCCTGGCCAACCAGGTGCGAGTGTCGATCTCACCGCGTGATCGCCGACCTTGGCGTTGGAGCCCAGGTCCCGGTCTGGTGCGCGCGGCGTCCGTCACATAAGGGTGGGCGCATCCCGCACGCTGTCAGGAGGACGGGAATGACCGGAGAGAGTCCTGCTGGGAGCGCGCGATTCGCCGCTCCCTTCTTCTCATACGGTCCGGTGGTTGTCCAGCCCCCGCGTCCTGAGCGCGGCAACGCGAATCGTCACTCCCGGGCCGGCTCTCGACCACCCTGGGCCTCTGGTCGGGTAGACCGCAGGGGCCTACCCGACCGCCTGCTGGAACACGCGGCGGACGTTGCCGCCGAAGACGGCAGGGGCGAACTCTGGTCGGTCCAATGGCTGCCGAAGAACTGATCGGGGTGGGCGTGCGCGTCCACGATCGGAACGCCGACCTGCAGGTCGGCGTCCTGGCTCTCCGCACCGCTGGCCGGGCTCACGTCGCGCGCCGCCAGGGCCAGGCATCCCATCCCCACCCGCTTGAGCAATGCGCGTCGATCCATGGCGCCCCCCTTCATGCCCGTCCGGTTCGTTTCAAGGCGGTCTTGCCGCATGTGCCGCGACGGGTCTTGCCGTTTCAGCACACGAAGCACGGCTTGCCGCCGTCGACCCGGATCACCTGGCCCGTGATATGGCCCGCGTCCTCGGAGGCACGGAAGGCAACCCCCCACGGGCGATCTCGTTCGGCTGGCCGTAGCGCTCCAGTGTCCCCGCCACGACCGTCTTTGAATCCTCGAGCTAGCGGCTGGCAACCAAGCGGGGTGACGATGTCTCCAGGCGCGACCATGTTGGTGCACAGGAAAGATTAACGCCAGCTCGGAGTAAATCCGCTCTTGAGGTGTCGGCGGTTCAATCCCGTCCCAGCCCGCCATTTCGCCCTGACGCCGACCATCTTGATGGCGACCGACCGGGGGACGCCGGCGCGCAGCCCGGGGGTGAGCGGGAACATCCGGCCCTCGCGGTGCTCGAAGAATCCCGTCCGGACATCAGGGGCACCCGCCGTCTTCGGACACGTTGCTGGCAGCGCGGCGATTCCTCCAGTGCGTGAGGGTTCCATCGGGTCGCGTCGTCGAGGGCGTGGGCGGCCGAGGCGTGAGGCCCGTTCCGATTCCTGTGGGATTTCGGTTGCGATAATTTGTGTGTCACGGCGCGTAGTTACGTGGCGCGGGGAGAGTGGAGGGCCTGTCCAGGGCCGCCATGGCCCCGGATATCACACAGAGATCGCAACTCCGCCCTGGCGCCGGCCTCGACCGCCGGGGGGGCGCCATTTCTTAATGTCCACGCGCACTTCCAGGGCATGAGCGTGGCTGGAAGGCCGCTTGCCCTGTCGCTGTGCCGAGATGCAGACGGTGCCCGCCGCGAACAGCTCCTCGGCCGGTCGTCCCCGCCGCAAACCGTTCACCGCCATCCGCAAGGGCCGGGCCGAGCACGTGCTCTCGGGGCGGCTCCGGGGCACGGCCTTCGCCGTCTACATCTGGCTCCACATGCAGGCCGACCGCAGGACGGGCACGGTGCGCAGCAATGCTGGACGGCTGGCGGCCAAGCTCGGGCTGCACCCAGTCACGGTGCGGCGCGATGTGGCGGCGCTGCGGGAGGGCGGCTACATTCGCTACGCGACAGACCCGGGGAGCCGCCAGCTCTACGAGATCGCCATCGAGAAGTATGCGCGGAACTTCGAGGGGCCCGCTTGGCCGGGCGCCGAGCAGGTACCGTTACAGGCACCGTTGCATGAGCGCGCGGCAAGGGCCCGGAAGCACGAGCGAATCGCGCCCCCTAAGAAGATAGAAGAAAGAACAGATCGCCCGCGCCCTCAAGGTGGGCGGGGTCTGATGCGCCTGCTTGCCCGCGATCCCGGCGTCCTGCTCTTGCCGCTGACCCGCGACGGCCGGCTCGCCAGCCCGCAGTCCCTCGACACGCTCCACGAGCGGCTGCCCGGCGCCAGCGACTGCTTTCTCTTCTGCCACGGCTGGCTCGTCGATCAGGCCGAGGCGCGCGAGGGCGCGGCGCGCTTCTTCGCTCGTCTGGACCGCGCGTTGCGCCCGCTGGGCGATCGCGCCGTCCCGCTCCGAGTGGCCGTCCACTGGCCCTCGAAGCCTTCGCCGCGCCCGAGGGCGAGACCGGGCCGGCGAAGGATCAGCTGTCACCGGACTTGCTGAGCGGCGCCGGCGGCCTGCTGCGCATGCGCCCGGGTCTGATTCCCCGGCTGCTCCCGCTGCTCCTCGAGTCGGAGGTCCCGCTAGGCCCCGAGGAGGAGATCGAGCTGGACGGACTTCTCCGCCGGATCCGCGACGGCGCCGCACACGGGAGCGCCCCGGACGACGTGGCCCACCACGACCGCGCCCCGCGCGGCGGCGCCCTCCTCTCGCCCATCCAAGCGCTCTCTTTCTGGCTGATGAAGCGCCGCGCGGGGCAGGTGGGCGAGCGCCTCGGCCGCGAGGCGCTGGCTCCCATCTTCGCGGCCCTCGGCGACCAGGCCCCACGACTTCACCTGATCGGCCATTCCTTCGGCGCCAAGCTCCTCGCCTCGGCGGTCATGGCGGGGCTCGGCCCCCAGAGCCTGATCCTCCTCCTGGCCGCCTTCTCGGCCTTCGCGCTTGCCGACGAGGTGCCGGGCACGAAGCGCCAGGGTTTCTACCGCCCGGTGCTTGCCGAGCGGCTCGTCGCCGGTCCCATCGTCGCCTTGCGCTCGGTGCACGACAGGGTGCTCGGCACGCTCTACCCCGCGGTGACCTCGGCAGGGGAGGTCGATCGCGCCGCGCCTGATACCCGGCGCCTCGACCGGGTGCGCGAGGTGATGGCCGGGAGCGCCATGGGCGCCGTGGGGGCGCGCGGGGTCGGCGCCCCCGACCTGGAGCTGGTGAGCGTCCAGAGGACGGGCTTGCCCCGGTGTCCCGTCATCAACATCGACGGCTCGCGCGTGGTGATGGAGAAAGAGTGGCTCATCGGCGCCCGCTGCGACAACCACGACGACGAGATCGCGACGCTACTGCGGGAGACGTGATGCTCCCTGCACGACCCGGTGGTCGTGCGCATGATCCTCGCCCACCGGGGCCGCTCGCTCCTCGCCGAGTCTCCCGGCCCGGCCCCGCCCGCGGCGGCGGCCAGAGGGTAGCCCGGCGCGCTCACGGCACCGGCGGGCCCGCGCTCGCCGGGGCCCTGCGGCCGCTCCTTGACGGCGCGCCACCCGGCGGAGCATGATGCGGCCGGCGCAGGGGCGATGGCCGGGGCCGACGCGCGTGACGCCCCCGCGTTCTCCCCCGCGACGCGGGCGTGGCCGGGGGCGGGGGCGAGGGCGCCAGGAGGGGCGCTGCTCGCGGCGCGGCGGAGATGACGTGAATGTGTCCTCTGCACCTGCTGCGACATGCGCCACCTGGGGAACCAGGGCGGCATTCCGTCGATCATCGTCGGCCCGGGCACCATCGCCCAGGCGCACAAGCCGGACGAGCATGGCGACCTGAACGAATACCGGGCGTGCATCGAGCACCTGATCGACTGCATCTGGGCTTGATGTACTCTTGAGCGCGAGCAACCCGGAGCGTCATGACTTCGCGACGACGCGACGACACCCACGGACCAGAGAGGAGGTCTTGGCCATGAACGCAAAGCGCATCCTGAGCCTGGCGGCCGCCGCGCTGCTGATCGGCGCAGCGGCCGTTCCGGCGCACGCGCAGAAGAAGGGTGGCACGCTGACCTACACCTACCATCCCGAGCCGACGGCGATGTCGACCATCGCGACCACCGCCGTGCCGGTGTCGCTTGTCGCCTCCAAGGTCTACGAAAGCCTGCTCGAGTACGAGGGCGCTGGCCTCAAGCCGGTGCCGGGCCTGGCCGAATCCTGGACGGTGTCGCCGGACCGCCTGACCTACACCTTCAAGCTGCGCGGGGGCGTCACCTGGCACGACGGCAAGCCGTTCACCAGCCAGGACGTCAAGTTCAGCATCGAGACGGTGGTCGCGCCCTATCACTCGCGCGGCCGGACCTATTTCGGCGAGGTCGCGGCCATCGAGGCTCCCGATGCGAGGACGGTGGTGTTCAAGCTGAAGAAGCCGGTGCCCTATTTCCTGCGCGCCTTCCAGCCGAGCGAATCGCCGATCATGCCCAAGCACGGCTTCAGCGACGAAGAGATCGCCGCCGGCAAGATCCGCCAGGCCAGGATCATGCAGAACCCGATCGGCACCGGCCCGTTCAAGCTGAAGGAATGGAAGAAGGGCAGCCACATCATCTTCGAGCGCAACCCGACCTATTGGAAGCCGGGCAGGCCCTATCTCGACCAGCTCGTGCTTCGCGTTCTGCCCGACGGCGCGGCGCGCGCCATCGCCGTGGAGAAGGGCGAGGTCGACCTGGCGCCGATGACCGGGCTGCCGCCGGCCGAGATCCAGCGCCTGAGCAAGCTTCCCTCCCTGGTCGCCTCCCAGGACGGCAGCGAGGGCCTGGGGCCCATGATGTGGCTGGAGGTGAACCTGCGCGAGAAGCCCTTGAAAGACGTCAACGTGCGCCAGGCGATCAGCCTCGCCATCGACCGCGCGAAGCTGGTCGACGTGATCTGGTACGGCCAGGGCAAGCCGGCGCGCGGGCCGGTCGTCAGCGGCAACCCCAACCATTTCGACAAGACCCTGAAGCCGTTCGAGTACAGCCCGGCCAAGGCCAACAAACTGCTCGACGACGCCGGCTACAAGCGCGGCGCCGCCGGCGTGCGGTTCAAGCTGGTGCAGAACTTCCTGCCCTATGGCGAGGAATGGGTGCGCCAGGCCGAATACATCAAGCAGGAGCTGGGCAAGATCGGCATCCAGGTCGAGACCCAGAGCCTCGACATGGGCGGCTGGCTGAAGCGCATCTACACGGACTGGAACTACGACTTCACCAGCAACTTCACGCACAACTATCCGGACCCGACCATCGGCGTGCAGCGCGCCTTCATCTCGACCAACATCAAGAAGGGCGCGACCTTCAACAACTCGATGGACTACAGGAACCCGACGCTGGACGAGTTGTTCGCGAAGGCCGCCCAGCTCGACGACGGGCCGGAGCGCAACAAGGTATGGGCCGAGATCCAGGGGATCCTGCGCAACGACCTGCCGGTGATCTTCCTGATGGAGATGAGCTACACGCATGTGTGGAACAAGCGCGTGCACGGGCTGATCACCAACGGCATTTCGATGTATTCGAGCTGGGATTCGGTCTGGGTCGATTGACGCCGCGCGTCGCGGCGGCGTGACGGATACGTGCCCGCCTTCGCCGGGGGCGCGCTCCGCGCGGGTCCCGTTCTCTCCCCGCCCGGCAGGGAGAGGACGAGGAGCATGGGCGGACCGGGCCGCGCGTCGCCCAGCGGCGGCCGGGCGGCGCGCCGGGGCATGACCGGGATCGGGCCCGTCCGGCCATGAGAAACACGACCGTCGCCTTCGTCGTCCGCCGCCTGCTGCAGCTTGTTCCGGTGGTGCTGGCCATCGCGGCGATGAACTTCCTTCTCATCAAGATGGCGCCCGGCGACGCCGCCGACATCCTGGCTGGCCAGATGGGCCACGCGACGCTGGAATTCACCCAGCAGCTGCGCCGGGAGTTCGGCCTCGACCTGCCGCTGATCGAGCAGTTCCTGATCTACATGGGGCGGCTGCTCACCCTCGATCTCGGCGTCTCGTTCCTGCAGCAGCAGCCGGTCCTCGACCTGATCCTCGACCGGCTGCCGGCGACCCTCGTGCTCATGGTGACGGCGATCTCGCTCGCGGGCGTGCTCGGCGTCGGCCTCGGCGTCGCCGCGGCGCGCCGGCAGGGATCGTGGATCGACAACCTGGTCTCGGTCTCGGCGCTGATCATCTACGCCACCCCGGCCTTCTGGCTCGGGCTCATGCTCATCGTGCTGTTCTCGATCAAGCTCGACCTGCTGCCCTCGGGCGGCATGATGCAGATCGGCGCCGGCAAGACCAGCCTTGCATACGCCCTCGACGTCGCCCGGCACCTGATCCTGCCGGCGGCGACGCTGGGGCTGTTCTACGTCGCCATCTACACGCGGCTGATGCGCGCGGCCATGCTCGAGGTCTACGGCCTGGACTTCATCACCGCGGCGCGCGCCAAGGGGCTTTCCGAGGGCGTCATCGCCTGGACGCACGCGCTGCGCAACGCGCTCTTGCCCGTGGTCACGCTCGCCGGCGTGCAGATCGGCCACCTGCTCGGCGGGTCGGTGCTGGTCGAGACCGTGTTCGGCTGGCCGGGCCTGGGGCGGCTGGTGTTCGACGCGCTGCTGCAACGCGACCTGAACCTTCTTCTCGGAATCCTGTTGGTCTCGTCCGTCGTGGTGGTGATCGCCAACCTGATCGTCGACCTGCTCTACGGCCTGCTCGATCCCAGGATCGTCCACAAATGAGCTTCCTGCGCGCGTTCTGGCTGCGCTTCCGCAACAATCGGGCCGCGGTCGGCGGCGCGGCGGTGCTGGCGCTGGTGGTGCTGCTCGCGCTCATCGGGCCGTTCATCTATCCGACCGATCCGTTCGACATGGTGGGCCGGCCGTTCATGGCGCCGTTCGGCCGCTATCCGCTCGGCACCGACGTCGCCGGGCGCGACATCCTGGCCGGCATCCTCCACGGCGGGCGGGTGTCCCTCCTGATCGGGGTCATGGCCACCCTCGCCGCCACCGTCGTCGGTGTCACCGTCGGCGCGCTGGCCGGCTATTACGGCGGGCGCATCGACGACGTGCTGATGCGCTCGACCGAGTTCTTCCTGACCATTCCGTCGTTCGTGCTGGCGGTCGTCCTGGTCGCGATCTTCTCGCCGACGGTCGTGAACATCACCATCGCCATCGCCGTGGTGTCGTGGCCGTCGGTCGCCCGTCTGGCGCGCGGCGAGTTCATCACGCACCGCGACCGCGATTACGTGCTGGGCTGCCGCGCCATCGGCATGCCGGACTGGGAGATCATCGTGCTCCAGATCCTGCCCAACGCGCTGCCGCCGGTGATCGTCGTCGCCTCGCTCATGGTGGCGACGGCGATCCTGACCGAATCCGGCCTCTCGTTCCTGGGCCTCGGCGATCCCAACGTGGTGTCCTGGGGCTACATGATCGGCGTGGCGCGCACGGTGCTGCGCGTCGCCTGGTGGATGGCGGCGATTCCCGGGGCGATGATCCTGCTGACCGTGCTGGCCATCAACCTGGTCGGCGAGGGGCTGAACGACGCCCTCAACCCGCGGCTGAAGCAGCGATGAGCGTGGTGCTGCTGGTCGAGGGCCTGTCGGTCCATTTCCGCACCACGCTTGGCGTGGTCAAGGCGGTCGACGGGCTGTCCTTCGCCATCGGTGAGGGCGAGACCGTCGCCATCGTCGGCGAATCCGGCTCGGGCAAGAGCACCGTGGCGCTCGCGGCCCTGCGGCTGATCCCCGATCCGCCCGGCAAGGTAGCCGGCGGGCGCATCCGGTTCGACGGCCAGGACATCCTGACGCTTCCCGACGCCGCCATCCGCGCCGTGCGCGGCCGGCGCATCGCCATGATCTTCCAGGACCCGATGATGGCGCTGAACCCGGTCTACACGGTTGGGCGCCAGATCGGCGAGGTGCTGCGGCTCCATCTCGGCCTGTCCAAGCGCGAGGTCATGGCCGAGGTGGTCGAACTGTTGCGCCTGGTCGGCGTGCCGGCGCCAGAGGATCGCGCGCGGCAGTACCCGCACAACCTGTCGGGCGGCATGCGCCAGCGCGTGATGATCGCGATGGCGCTGGCGTGCCGGCCCAAACTGCTGATCGCGGACGAGCCGACGACGGCGCTCGACGTCACCGTCCAGGCCCAGGTCCTCGACCTGATCCAGTCGTTGAAGGACAAGCTGGGCATGGCGGTCCTGCTCATCACCCACGATCTGGGCATCGTGGCCGAAACCGCGCACCGGGTCATCGTCATGTATGCGGGCCGGAAAGTGGAAGAAGGCTCCGTCGCGCGGATCTTCAAGGACCCGCGCCATCCCTATACCCAGGGGCTGCTGGAGGCCGCCAAGTGGGAGGAGACGGAAGGCGCACTGTTGCGCGAGATACCGGGTGTGGTGCCGTCGCCCTTCGACATGCCCAAGGGCTGCAGCTTTGCGCCGCGCTGCTTCGCCGCACTGCCGCGCTGCCAGCAAGAGGCGCCGGCGCTGCAGGAGATCGCGCCGCAGCGCCCCGTGGCCTGCTTCGTGGCGCAAGGGATGCGGACATGACCGGCACGCCCGCGGAAACAGTTCTCGAGGCCATCGACCTGGTTAAGCACTACCCGGTCAAGCAGGGCCTGTTCGCGCCGGCGCGCCACGTGCACGCGCTCGACGGCGTCTCGCTCGACCTGAAGCGCGGCGAGACGCTGGCGGTGGTCGGCGAATCGGGCTGCGGCAAGTCGACGCTCGCCAAATGCCTGATGCGGTTGGAGGAGCCGACGCGCGGCCGGGTGGTCCTGATGGGCCGCGACATCACCCGCGCCGACAAGCGCACCCTGCGCGCGCTTCGCCGCCAGATGCAGATCGTGTTCCAGGACCCCTATGCAAGCCTGAACCCGCGCTGGTCGATCGGAGCCATCGTCGGCGACCCGATCCGGCTGCACGAGCCCCTGGACCGCCCCGCCCGCCGGCGCAAGGTGGCGGAGTTGCTGGAAACCGTCGGCCTGGGGCCGCAGTTCATGGACCGCCATCCGCACGAGCTGTCGGGCGGCCAGCGCCAGCGCGTGGCGATCGCGCGCGCGCTCGCGGTCAACCCGTCGATCATCGTCTGCGACGAGCCGGTATCCGCGCTCGACGTCTCGATCCAGGCCCAGGTCATCAACCTGCTGAAGCGCCTGCAGCGCACGCTCGGCATCGCCTACCTGTTCATCTCGCACGACCTGGCGCTGGTGCAGCACATCTCGGACCGCATCGCGGTGATGTACCTGGGCGAGATCGTCGAGCTTGCCGACACGCGCGCGATCCGGGCCACCGTCCTGCACCCCTACTCCCAGGCGCTGTTCTCGGCGGCGCCGGTCGCCGACCCGGAGGCGGCGGCGAGGAAGACGCGCATAATCCTCGCCGGCGACGTGCCGAGCCCGGTGGACCCGCCGCGCGGCTGCCGCTTCCACACGCGGTGCCCCTACAGGAAGGATGTCTGCGCGGCCGAGGCGCCGGCCCTGCGCGCGCTCGCCGGAAGGCTGGTGCGCTGCCACTTCGCCGGCGAACCCGGCTTCCCACCGGCGCAGACGGCGCCGGCAGCAGCCGTCGGGGCCGGGAAGGAGGCGCCTTGACCGGACAGACGCGCGAGGAGCGCACCACGGTCGATGCCGACCGCCTGCACCGCGGGCTCGGCGACCTCGCCGCCATCGGGCGCACCCCCGGCGGCGGCGTTTGCCGCCTGGCGGCCAGCCACGACGACGGCCTGGCCCGCGACTGGTTCCGCGCGCGCCTCGGCGAGGAAGGCCTGCGCGTCGCGGTCGACGCGGTCGGCAACGTCTTCGGCGTCGCCGAACTGGCCGGGCCGGACGCGCCGCTGGTGCTGACCGGCTCGCATCTCGACAGCCAGCCTTCGGGCGGCCGCTACGACGGCGCCTACGGCGTGCTTGCCGGGCTGGAGGCGTTGCTCGCGGTGCGCCGCCGGACAGCGCAAGGCGGCGGGAAGCCGGTGCGCAACCTGGGCGTCGTTTCCTGGACCAACGAGGAAGGCGCCCGTTTCTCGCCCAGCACCCTGGGCAGCGCCGTGTTCGCCGGGCTGGTCGACGCCGACTTCGCGCTGTCGCGCGCGGATGGCGACGGCGTCACGCTGGGCGCGGCGCTGGCCGATATCGGCTATCGCGGCGCCGACCCGCCGCCCCGGAACGTCGCGGCCTATGTCGAGCTGCATATCGAGCAGGGCCCGGAGCTGGAGCGCGCGGGACGCACGATCGGCGTGGTCGAGGGCAATTGGGGTACGGTCAAGTACGTCGCCGACATCGAGGGCCGCGCCGCCCATACCGGCCCGACGCCGATGGCGGCGCGGCGCGACGCGCTCTTGCCGGCGGCCGAGCTGGTGCTCTGTTGCCGACAGATATCCGACCGGACGGGCGGCGTGCTGTTGTCCTCAGTCGGCCGGCTCGATGTCCAGCCCAACTCGACCAACGTGGTTCCCGGCCGCGTGCGGCTGTTCGCCGAGTTCCGCGCCGTCGATCCGACCATGCTGGCGGACGCCTGCGCCCGGTTCGAGGCCAAGGCGCGCGCGCTGTCGACCGAGGCGGTGCCGGTGGCGCTGACGCGCACCGTGGACCGCCCGCCCGGCGCGTTCGACGCCCGGCTGCGCGACCTGATCGAGGACACGGCGAAAGCCTGCGGCTACGCGTCGCTGCGGCTCAACACCGTCGCCGGCCACGATTCGATTCCGCTGAAGGCGGTGTGCCCTAGCGCGATGATCTTCGTGCCGTCCGCCGCCGGCGTCAGCCACCACGAATCCGAGTTCACCACGCCCGAGGACCTCGCGGCCGGCGCCCAGGTGCTCGCAGCGACGTTGGCCCGGCTGGTCGAAGGGTAAGCCGCACGGCCGCTCTTGCGGCCCCGGCGCAGGGCGCATGCTATCATTCTGATAGCGCGACATTCCCGCACAAGGAGCAGGCCATGCCCCAGGTACTCGTCAGAGATCTCGATCCCGCGACCGTTCAGCGGCTCAAGGCGCGAGCGCGACGGCATCACCGATCACTCCAGGCCGAGCTGAGGGACATTCTGGAGCAGGCGGCTCGCACGAGCGCTGTCGATCCCCGGGCCAAGATCAATCACGTCCGGGCGATGTTCGCCGGGCGAACGTTCAGTGACAGCGCCGCGCTCATCAGGAGAGATCGAGCGCGTTGAGTGACTTCGTCGTGGATGCGAGCGTCGCCATCAAGTGGGTGCTCCCTGAGGTCCATAGCGAGGCTGCCCTGCGTCTGCTGTCCCCCGACCACAGCCTGATTGCCCCTGACCTGCTCTTCCCTGAAGTCGGCAACGTCCTGTGGAAACGGGTGAGCCGCGGAGAAGTCACCGTGACCCAGGCACGGGCCGCGCTGGAGGCTCTGCTCGCCGTTCCCCTTCAGGTGCACCGGTCGCAACCGCTGATGCCGCTGGCTCTGGAGATCGCCTGTGGCGCGCGCCGCAGCGTCTATGACAGCCTCTACCTGGCTGCGGCCGTGCTTCGGGGCTGTCCCCTGGTGACCGCGGACCGCAAGCTGCACGATGCGGTGAGGAAGAGCGGGTTCTCCAGCCAGGTCCTCTGGGTGGCGGAGCTGGCCTGACGGCCCGGGAAAAGGGGAAGGGCGGCGAGGCCTCGCGAGCCCGGCCGCCCTTCATTCAACCGGCCCATCGGTGATATGGAAGGGCCGACCGTCACGCGTCTGCTGGACAGAGGTGAACTGGGCGCCCGGATATCGCAAGGGCGGCTGACGGCGCGGAGGGGGCCGTCAAGGCCCCCTCCGAGACCTCGCCCCACGTTGAAGTTGCGCCAGCGACGCCGAGGCGCGAGCCGCGTCGATTCGAATGCGGGCGGACCGGGCCGTCAGCGACCCAGGAAAGCCTTCGCTTCCTTGATCTCGGGGCGCTCGGTGTCGGCCCTGGCCGTGAGCCCGACGAGCCGCTCGTAGTGAGCGCGCGCCTTGGCGGTGTCGCCCGCTGCCTTCGCGGCCCTGGCGGCGCCGAGGTATCCGCGGAGGCGATTGGGCTCCCTGCCCTGTGAGGCCTCGAATGCGGCGAGCGCCTCCGGCGCGCGGTTGACCTCCAGCAGCATCTCCCCCAGCAGCTCGCGGGCCGGAACCAGGCGGCCGGGGCTCACGATGTGCTTCTCGGTGAGGTCCTCGGCGTCTGCGGCCGCCCGCATCAGGCGGATCGCCTCGTCGGTCTTGCCCTCGACGCCGGCGTTCCACGCCCTCACGATCTGGCGCTGGACGTCGACCTCCCCGGCCCAGTACCCTAGCTTCATCCCGATGAGCGCGGTGTGGAGCGCGTCGAGCCGCTCCAGGTCCTGCCGCGCGGTGGCTGCCTTGCCGGCACGCGATGCACCCAGGGTCCGGGCGAAGACCACCAGGGCCTCGGCCTGCGGCCACTTGCTC
>JACOVB010000370.1 GCA_016177555.1 Candidatus Rokuibacteriota bacterium | reverse complement strand
GCAGCCCAGATCTTCACCAGCTCGTCCTGCATCATCCGCCGGTTCTGCGCATCGAGCGCCCCGAAGGGTTCGTCCATCAGCAGGACCTTGGGATCGTTCGTGAGTGCCCGGGCGATCGCGACGCGTTGCTTCATCCCGCCGGAGAGCTGGCGTGGCCAGTGGCGCTCGAAGCCGGTCAGCCCCACCAGGTCCACGAATCGCTGCCCCATCGCGAGCCGTTCGCGCCGCGGAACGCCTCTGAGGCGCAGCCCGAAGGTGACGTTGTCCAGGACCCGCATCCACGGGAAGAGCGCGTGTTCCTGGAACACCACGCCTCGGTCCGAGCCCGGTGCCGTCACCCTCTGGCCCTCCACCAGAACGTGCCCGGCGGACGGCCGCAGGAAGCCCGCCATGATGTTCAGCACGGTGGACTTGCCGCACCCGCTGGGGCCCAGGAGCGCCACGAACTCCCCCTCGGCCATCGAAAGAGTGAACTCTTCCACGGCGACCGTCGGCTCCCCCTCCTCGACCTCGAACGTCTTCCTCACTCCCGCCGCCTCCAGGTAGGCCATCGCTCACTTCTCGTCTCTGGGGCGCCATCGCAGGAGCCTGGCTTCGCCCGCCCGGATCAGGCTGCCGATCGTGAACCCGATGAGCCCGATCATCAGGGCGCCGAAGACCATCCAGTCCACCTTGAAGTAGTTGCGCGACTCCATGATCCGGTAGCCGAGCCCGGCATTTGACGCGATCAGCTCGGTCGCCACCAGGGCGAGGAAGGCCATGCCGAACCCCAGGCGCAGCCCGGTGATGATCTGCGGCAGGGCCGCCTGGAGGGTGACCAGCCTGAACATCTGCCCGCTGGTCGCCCCGAGGCTCAAGGCCGCCCGGCGCAGGAGCGGGTCGGTGAACTTCACGCCCTCGATGGTGTTCACGTACACCGGAAAGAAGGCCACGAAGGCCGTGAAGTAGATCTTGGACGGCTCGCCGATCCCGAACCAGAAGATGAACAGGGGGAGCCAGGCCAGCGGCGGAATCGGGCGCAGCATCTCGAGCGGCGGATCCAGGAAATCCTCGATGAGCCGGACCGACCCGGCCGAGCATCCCAGCACCACCGCCACGGCGGCGCCAAGGAGGAAGCCGAGGACGACTCGGTAGAGGCTGTACAGCACATCGAGGAGCAGGATGCCTTCGGCGACCTGCTCGGAGGCGCCGCGCACGACGCCTGCCGGGGTGGGGAGAAGGGCCGGGTTCATGAAGCCGACCGCCTCGTTCGCCCACACGATGAGCTGCCACACCGCGAGGACGCCGATCAGAGAAAGGGCGCGCCGAGCCCAGGGACTACGGCCAAGCCGCCCGGCCCGATGCGAGACCATCACCATCGTGTCGGTGGCCATGACACGCCCCCCCCGCTCACGCTGAACAGCCTGGCCCCTCAATGGGGTGCGCTCCCGTCACCGCCCTCCGTCTCGGCTCTCGCAAGTTACGCGGAGACGCTACGCTAGAGGCGGGACCGTGTCAACCGGAGGGCATGGGGACATCGTTTTCCTGGAGAAGCGCCCGCCGCGCTTCACCTACCGCTCGCGCCGGTCCCGCGTTGATGCCGGCGGGCTCATCGCGGGCGGCGCCAGCACGAAGCTGCACGCGGCCTCGAAGGCGCGGGCCGCCGCGAGGAGCGCACGCTCCCCGAAGGGCGGGCCGATCAGCTGCAGGCCGATGGGCAAGCCCGCCCGGCTGAGCCCGCACGGAACGCTCACGGCCGGGCAGCCTCCGAGGCTCGCGATCGCCGTCAGGTCGGCCTGGCCGGCCGGCGCCGGAGCGGAGAAGGCGAAGGCCGGCTGAGGCGCGGTCGGGGCGATGATGAGATCCACTTCCGTCAGCGCTCGGCGGAGCAGGAATCCGGCCACCTGGATCGCGACCTCGGCCTTGACGAGTCGCGCGGCCGGCACGTCCCGGCCGAACTCCAGCATCCGGCGGAAGGCCGGCGAGAAGGCACCGGGAGAGGCGGCCAGGTCCCGCTCGTGAACGACGGCGCCCTCGGCCTCGCAGACGAGGAGCCCGGCGCGACGGGCCAGCGTCGGCTCGTAGCCGGGCAGGTCGAGCCGGCGGAGCGTTCCGCCGAGGCGCTCGAGGATCTCGAGCGACTCACCGAACGCCCGCCGGACGTCAGGGTCCATGTCCACCCGCCCCAGGCTCTCGATGAGGCCGAGACTGAGGCCCGCCAGGTCTCCGCTGGCCGCCATCGCATAGCTCGGGCCCTCGGGGGCCCGAACCGACTCCATGTGCTCCGGGTCGAAGCCCGCCATGGCATCGAGCATCAGCCCCAGATCCGTCACGCAGCGGGTGAGAGGTCCCACGGCGTCCAGGCGCCAGGAGAGCGGGACGACCCCCCGCGTGCTGACGACCCCGAATGTCGGCT
>JACOVB010000418.1 GCA_016177555.1 Candidatus Rokuibacteriota bacterium | reverse complement strand
GGGGCGACCATGAGGGCGCCCAGGCCCGTGGTGCTCACCAGGAAGGCGATCCCCATGAGGAGCATCACCGTCATGCCGAGCCAGTAGGCGCTGAAGTTCCCCGCCACGAAGCCCGACAGGATGCCGAGCGAGGCCCCGCCCTCGCGCGCCGAGGTGACGACCTCGCGCACATGCCCGGACTTCGTGGAGGTGAACACCTTGACCAGCTCGGGGATGATGGCCCCGGCCAGCGTGCCGCAGGTGATGACCGTGGAGAGCTTCCACCAGAGGCTGCCGTCGCCCAGATCGCGGACGAGGACGTAGGAGGCGGCGTAGGTCATCCCCACCGAGACGATCGACGTGAGCCACACCAGGCTCGTCAGCGGCGCCTCGAAATTCATCTTGCCGGCCGTCCCGTACCGGGCGCGCGCGAAGGCCTCGTTGAGGAAGTAGGAGGCGCCGCTGGCCACGATCATCAGCACGCGCATCATGAAGATCCAGATGAGGAGCTGCACCTGCACCGCCGGCTCCTTGACGGCCAGCAGGATGAAGGAGATGAGCGCCACCCCCGTGACCCCGTAGGTCTCGAAGCCGTCGGCCGTGGGGCCCACCGAGTCCCCCGCGTTGTCCCCCGTGCAGTCGGCGATGACGCCCGGGTTCCGCGCGTCGTCCTCCTTGATGTTGAAGACGATCTTCATGAGGTCGGAGCCGATGTCGGCGATCTTGGTGAAGATGCCGCCGGCGATGCGGAGCGCCGCGGCGGCCAGCGACTCGCCGATGGCGAAGCCGATGAAGCAGGGGCCCGCGTAGTCGCCGGGGACGTAGAGCAGGATGCAGAGCATCATGAACAGCTCCACGCTGATCAGGAGCATGCCGATGCTCATGCCGGCCTTGATCGGGATGGCGTAGACGGGGTAGGGCTTGCCCTGGAGGCTCGCGAAGGCCGTGCGGGAGTTGGCGAAGGTGTTGATCCGGATGCCGAACCAGGCGACGCCGTAGCTGCCCCCGATGCCGACGAGGCTGAAGAAGAGGATGATGACCACCTTCGCCGCCTCGAAGCGCAGCAGCACCCCGAAGTAGAGGACGATGATGACCCCGATGAAGGCCTCGAGGATGAGGATGAACTTGCCCTGGGTGAGCAGGTAGGTCTTGCAGGTCTCGTAGATCAGCTCCGAGATCTCCCGCATCGAGGCGTGCACGGGCAGGTTCTTGAGCTGCGAGTAGATCACCAGCCCGAAGATCAGGCCGAGCACGCAGACGCCGAGCCCCCAGGTGAGGAGCGTGCGGGCGTTGATGCCGACGAAGGCGACCTGCCCCAGGTCCGGGACCTTGAGGCTGGCCTCGCCGCCGCCCTGATGCGGGGCCTGCGCCTTCTCGGCTGAGGCCTGCGGCTGGAGGGCCGGCGCCTGGGCCAGCGCCGCCGGGGCCGCCAGGATCGCGACCAGGGCCAGGACCAGGAGCGCCAGCAGGGACGCCCGGCGGGCGCGCGTTGACAGACAGCGGTCAGGATTCATGGATCTCTCCTCGGGACTGGGGTCTGCGTCACTGGAGCCGGATATTTATCTCTCGGATGGGACAGCGCGTCAAGGGGCGTCGAGCACCTCGCGGACCTTGCGGGTCAGCCCCTCCGGCGTGAAGGGCTTGGGCATGAAGGCCGTGCCCGGGTCGAGCACGCCGTGCTGCGCGATGGCCGCCTCGCTGTAGCCCGACATGAAGAGCACCCTGAGCTCGGGCCGCAGCACGGCCAGCCGCTCCGCCAGCGCCAGGCCGCCCATCCGCGGCATCACCACGTCGGTCACGAGGAGGTGGATCGGGCCCCGGTGCCGCTCCAGGACGAGCAGCGCCTCGTGGCCCTCGCACGCCTCGAGCACCGTGTAGCCGACGGCCTGCAGCACCTCGAGCCCCAGCGCCCGCAGCTCGGGGTCGTCCTCCACCAGCAGGATCGTCTCCGTGCCGCGCGGCAAGGTCCCGGGGGCCGCCGGGGCGGGAGCCGGCTGCGCCTCCTCCCGGACCCGCGGCAGGAGGATCGTGAACGTCGTGCCGACCCCGGGCTCGCTCGCGACGCGGATGGCCCCATCGCTCTGCTTCACGATCCCGTAGACGGTGGCGAGCCCCAGGCCCGTGCCCTTCCCCACCTCCTTGGTGGTGAAGAACGGCTCGAAGATGTGGGCCTGGGTCTCGGCGTCCATGCCATGCCCGGTGTCCCGCACGGCGAGCCTCACGTAGGCGCCTGGCGGGAGCCCCTCGCGCTCCGCGGCGACGGCCTCGTGGAGGTCGACGTTGGCCGTCTCGATGGTGATGCGCCCCCCGCGGGGCATGGCGTCCCGCGCGTTCACCACGAGGTTGACGATCACCTGCTCGAGCTGGCCCGGATCGGCCGTGACGCGGCCGAGCCCGGGCGCAATGACCGCCAGGAGGTCGATGTCCTCGCCGATGAGCCGGCGCAGCATGCCCTGCAGCCCGGCCACCACGGCAGCGAGGTCGAGCACCTCGGGCCTGAGCACCTGCTTCCGGCTGAACGCCAGGAGCTGCCGGACCAGTGCCGCCGCGCGCTTGGATGTGGTCCCGATGAGACCGAGGTCCCGCCGCAGGGGGTCGTCGCCGCTCAGCCGGGCCAGCGCCAGCTCGCTCCGTCCGATCACCACGGTGAGGAGGTTGTTGAAGTCGTGGGCGATGCCGCCCGCCAGCCGTCCCACCGCCTCCATCTTCTGCGACTGAGCGAGCTCGGCCTGCGTCTGCGCCAGGCGGGCGTAGGCCTCCTGGGCCTCGCGGTAGAGACGGGCGTTCTCCAGCGCCGCGGTCGCCTGGGAGGCGAAGGCCGTCGCGATCTCGAGCTCCTCCCCGGTGAAGGGCCGGCTTCCACCCCGTCTCACGTTCAGCACCCCCAGCACCCGCTCGCCCACCTTGAGGGGTACGCCGAGCCAGCGCGTGTAGCCGAGGCGGCGGGCAGCCTCGCGGTGCGCCGGCTCCACGCGCGGGTCCGAGCCGATGTCCTCGACGAGAAGGGGCTCCCCGCTGGCGGCGACAACGCCGCTGAGGCTCTGGCCGACCTTGAGCCGTGGCGTGACCATGACCTGTCTGGCGTCACCCCACCCCTCGCTCACCACGAGGTCGTCCCCCTCGACGAGACGGATGCCCACCGAGGTGGACTCGAGGAGGCGGCCGCACAGCTCCGCGATCCGGCCGAGCAGCGCCTCCACCGGCTGGATGCGCGACAGCTCGCGGCTCACCTCCAGCAGCGCCTCGAGGTGCCCCTGGCGGGTCCGGAGCGCCCCGGTGAGCCTGGCATTGCCGAGGGCGCGCGCGGCGTGGTCCGCCAGCCTGACGAGGATGGCCTCATCCTGGTCGGTGAAGGGGCGAGGGGACCGGTTGTGGACGTAGAGAAGGGCCTCGACCTGGCCCTCCCGCTCGACGGGCACCGCCATCGCCGCGACGACGCCCTCGGCCACCACCAGCTCCCGGTAGTCCTGGCTGATCCGGGAATCCTCCGCGTAGCAGTCGGTCCTGAAGGGATGGCCCGTCGCGAGCACCATCCCACCGACTCCCTTCCCTGGCTCGACGCGGACGCGTCCGAGATCGAGTCGAGCCCCCGCCCAGTGCCTGAACATCACGGCGCCGGAACCCGGCTCGCGCAGCGCCACCCCGGCCAGGTCGCTGCCACACAGCTCCCGCGCCCCCTCGCCGACACGGGTCAGGATCCCATCGAGGTCCCGGGAGGCATTGATGTCGGCCACGAGCTTGGCCAGCACCTCGGCCTCGCGCCGGTGGCGCTCGCTCTCCTCGAAGAGGCGCGCGTTCCTGAGCGCCAGCGCCGATTGCGCCACGAAGCTCTGGAGCAGGCTGCGGTCGTCCGGATCGAGGCGGAACGGCGCCCGGCCGATGAGCGAGAGCACCCCGAGGAGGCTCTCGGCATGCACGACGGGGAAGATGATCGCGCTCGTGAGGCCGCGGGCCCGGAACCACCCGGGCTCCACGACGCGCTCGTCGGCCGAGAAGTCCGGGATCTCGAGGGGGCGCCTGTGCTCGGCGACCCAGCCCGTAACGCCCTCGCCGAACCGGAGCCGGCGCACCGGAAAGCCCTCCTCCGCCAGCTCACCGGCCACCGCGCGCGCGACGAGCGTCTGCGAGGCCTCCTCGGGGATCCAGACCCTGACGTGCGCGGCCGGCATGAGCAGGGCCGCGGCCCGGGCGATCTCGGCGAGGATCTCGTCACTGTCGAGGGAGGAGAGCAGCAGCTCGTCGATGCGGGCCAGGGCCTGGAGCCGCTCCAGCCGCTGGCCCAGGCGCTCGCGGAGCTGCGCGGCGTGGATGACGACCGCAGCCTGGTCGGCGAAGGCGGAGAGCAATCCGAGCCCGTCGTCCGGGAGGAGCCGCCCGGCAGCGTCGCCGAGGAAGAGCGTCCCCAGCACCTCGTCCCGGACCATCAGCGGCACCGCCGTGCCGGACCGGTAACGCTCCTGCCGCATTCGCTCGAGGGCCCATTCCGGGAACCGGAGGCCGGGGTCGGCGAGCTGGTCGGGAGAGGTGACCACGCGGCGCTCGGCGACAGCCCGACCGGAGACACCCGAGCCGGGCGGGAGCCGCTGGCCGAGCCAGGGAAGCCGACCGGCCCCCTGTCGGGGGGCCTCGGCGACACACGCCAGCTCGCCCGAGTCCCGGTCCAGCCTGTACACGGCCGAGCGCTTCACGCCGAAGATCTCGAGGACCGCCGTGGCGATGCGGTCGGTCACCTGCGCGACATCCAGCGTGGCGGCCAGCTCGGCGCTCACTCGCGCCAGCGCCTCCAGCAAGGCGCTCGGCGCTGTGCCGCGCGGGGCCTTCCGCGCTTTGCCAGGTCGTGAAGGGACCGGCTTGCGGGGCAGCGGCTTGCGAGGGCCTGGCGTCATCGGCCTGTAGCGCATTAGAGCCCGTGGCCGGAGAGGCTGTCAACTTTCTCGCTCGCCACGGGCCGCGCCGGCAGGGTACGCTCGGGAGCCGGGAGGCGCACATGGCCTATGACTTCGACCGGGTGATCGAGCGTCGCCGCACGGAGAGCAGCAAGTGGCGCAAGTTCGAGCCGGACGTGCTCCCCCTGTGGGTGGCCGACATGGACTTCCCGGCGCCCGAGCCGGTGCTCCGGGCGCTGCGCGAGCGCGTGGCCCTCAACGACGGGAAGACGTTCGGGACCGGAGGGGACGGCTTCGTCAGGCTCAACTTCGCCTGTCCGCGCTCGACCCTGACCGAAGCGCTCGAGCGCATGCGGCAGGCGCTCGAGAAGGCGCGCGCGTAGCCGGCTCCCGCGCTCCTGCCCCGCTCACGCCGGCTCGTACCAGCCGCCGATCTCGCGCTCGACGGCGGCCGGATCCGGGTAGGCGCCCTCGATCTCGCCGATGAAGCGCGCCGCCTCCTCCTCGCCCGGGGCCAGGTCAGTGGTGGGGACCCGGAAGTCGTAGGCGGACAGACCCTCGGTCGGCAGCCGCGTGTGGAGCGGGAGCGCCCGGGCGTGGCGGCGGGTCAGGAGACGCTCGTAGACACGCTGGTACGTCGCGGGGTCGTACGGGACGTCGTCATCGGGCCGCGCGGCGGGGTCCGCCAGCCCGAGGGCGCGGGACACCCCGACGAGCTGTCGCCAGAGATCCCGGAGGACCTCCGGGAGGGCATCCTCCCGCTCCCGGCTGTGGAGCGGCGCCTCGGCGCGGCGCGCCCGCTCGGCCTCGAGATGCGCGCGGAGGGCCCGCGAGGGCACCGGGATCACGAAGCGCGTCCATTCGGCCGACAGGACGGCCTCGGCCTCGTCGGGCGACGGGCGCGCCAGCTCGATCAGCCGGTGGCCCACGAAGGGCGTCTCGCCGATCAGCAGATCCTCGAACCCCGGGTGCCCGGCATGCCACCGCGCCAGCGCCGAGCGGGCCCAGCGGCCGACGGC
>JACOVB010000367.1 GCA_016177555.1 Candidatus Rokuibacteriota bacterium | reverse complement strand
GTGTGGAAGAACGCGGTGCCCGTGGAGCCGGCCTTCTCGATGGCGCGCTCGGGCCCCAGCACCGCGGCC
This sequence comes from Candidatus Rokuibacteriota bacterium, assembly GCA_016177555.1. The sequence goes on along the minus strand of JACOVB010000367.1, from coordinate 9,818 downwards.
GGGCCCGTGGTCTCGGTGAGGCCGTACGACTGCTGGATGGTGATGCCGTGGCGCGCATAGGCCTCGATGAGCGGCACGGGCACAGGCGCGGCGCCGCAGAGCAGCCAGCGCACGCTCGACACCGCCTCCTCGAAGCCGGGGACGTCGCGCAGCGCCTGGAGCATGGCGGCCACGGCGAGGAAGGTATCCACGCGCTCGCCCCGGATCGTCTCCAGCATGGCGCGCGGCTCGAAGGCCCGCATGAGGACCGCGGTGCAGCCCCGGTGCACGCACATCGTCAGGTAGTCCAGCGCGCCGATGTGATAGAGGGGCATGACGATCAGCACCCGGTCGCGGACCCTGAAATCCAGCGTGAGCAGCACCGTGACCGAGCCCCAGAAGACGTTGGCATGCGTGATGACGGCGCCCTTGGGCCTGCCCGTGGTCCCCGACGTGTACATGATGAGGAGCGGATCGTCGCCGCCGCCCGCGAGAACGGGCTCCCGGTCGGACGCGGCCGCGGCGAGCCCGTCGAGCGAGGCGGCCCAGGGCAACCCCGGCTCGTCGGCCGCCACGTAGCGCTGGACAGCGGAGCGCGAGTGGAGAGCCTCCACCGCGCCGAGGAACTCGCGCTCGAAGACCAGCAGCGTGACGCCCGCATTGGCGCAGATCCACTCCAGCTCCGGAGGCGCCAGCCGCCAGTTGAGCGTGACGAGCACCGCGCCGAGCTTGGCGAGGCCGAAGTAGAGCTGGCAGAAGCGCGGCGAGTTCATCAGCAGGATGCCGACCCGATCGCCCTTCTTGACGCCGAGGCCGGCCAGCGCGTGGGCCACGCGGTTGGCCTCGCGGTTCAGCTCCCCGTACGTCAGCCTGGTCGAGCCGAACACGAGTCCCTCTTGGTCTGGCGCTCGCTCCGCGCGCCTGGCCAGGAACTGGCCGATATTGATCATCGCGACTCCCCGGGGCAGACGACGATGCGGATGGGATCGCCCTCCTTGGCGAAGGCGCGCCGGAAGCCGTCATTGATCGCCTCGAGCGGGATCACGTCGCTCACGGAGGCGGAGAGATCGAGAGCGCCCGAGGCCACGAGGCGGATCACCGTCTCGACCTCCTCGCGGTCGAAGCCCATGGAAGCGATGAGGGCGAGCTCGCCGCCGACGAAGGCGCGAAGCGGCGGCAGCTCGACGCGGTCCGCCCCCACGCCCGCCACCACCGCGCGCCCGCCGCGGCGGAGACTCCGGAGCGCCTCGGTCACCGAGGCCTTGAGCCCGACGAACTCCACGGCGAGATCCACGCCCTCACCGCGCGTGAGCGCGCGAACCTGCTTGCCCGCATCCCCGTTTGAAGCGTCCACCAGATCCGTGGCGCCGGCCTCCCCCGCGCGTCTGAGCGCCCCCGGCGCCACGTCCACCGCGATGACCTGCGAGGCGCCCAGGAGCCGCGCGATCTTGATCCCGTGGATACCGAGCCCCCCGCATCCGAAGACGGCGATGCGCTCGCCCGAGGCGAGAGCCCCGCGGTGGGCGACGGCGCGATAGGCCGTCGAGACGGCATCGGCAATGATCGCCCCCACGGGGAATGGGATCTCGGCAGGCAGCGCCATCAGGCACGAGGCCGGCAGCGTGATGGATTCCGCGAAGGCGCCGTCGCGGTTGATGCCGGGCACCTGTGCGCTCGGGCAGAGCACCTCCCGCCCCTGCTTGCAGGCGGGGCAGACGCCGCAGGCCACGTTGGGGAAGATCCCCACCCGGTCGCCCGCCTTCCACGCGGTGACGCCCGCGCCGACCTCGGCCACCCGGCCGGCGGCCTCGTGGCCGAGGACGATGGGCACCCTCGGCAGCGGAATCGTCCCCTCGATGGCGACGTGGAGATCGGTGCCGCAGATCCCGCACGCCTCGACGGCGACTCGCACTTCCCCCGGCCCCGGGGCCGCGGCCTCGATCTCCTCGAGGCGGAGCGGCTCCCGGGGCGCGTAGAACCTCGCCGCTCTCACGGGCTCAGTACAGCGGGGGGAAGAGCTGCCAGCCCGTGACCGGGACCAGCTTCCCTTTCTCCGCGCGCATGAGCTGGACGGCGTTGAGGCCGTGGCGGCGCCCCGGGCCGAAGGTCATGGGCGCGCCGATGCCCTCAGGCCGCCAGTCCTTGATGCTCTCCAGCGCCTCGATGAACTTCTCGCGGGTGAGGTCGCGACCGGCGCGCTTGAGCCCCTCGATCGTGAGCATCATGGACACCGCCCCGTAGAGCCCCGCGTACTCCTTGCCCTTGAGCCGGGGCTCGTACTTGCTCAGGATGTCAATGGCGCGCATGGCCTCGGGCGTGGTGAGCGGGCCCACCTGTCCCGCCACGTTGACGTAGACGCCCTCCCAGAGATCGCCCGCCAGCGTGAACATCAGCGGATCGGCCAGCGTGAAGGAGGCAAGGATGGTGGGCCGGTAGCCCTGGCTGGCCATCTCCTTGAGGATGAGGGCGCCGTGGGTGGTCGTGGGATACAGGATCACGGCATCCGCGCCCGACTCCTTCAGCTTGAGGGCATGGGTGCCCAGCGCGCGGTCCGACAGCTCGTAGGAGACCTCCCCCGTCACCTGCGCGCCGGTGGCGGCCGCGGCCCTCTTGACGCCGTCGAGCCCGCCCTTGCCGTACTCGTCGTTCTGGTAGAAGACGGCGAGCTTCCGCGCCTTGAGTGTCCGGGCGGCGTAGCCCCCGAGGAACTCGCCCTCGGGCGGATAGTCGGTGTTGATGACGAAGACGCCGCGCATGTTCTCCCGCGGCTCCTTGAGGAAGATCTGCGCATTGCCGAAGGGCGCCACCAGCGGCGTCCTGGCATTGATCGCGACGTCCTTGGCGGCGCCGACGATGGCCGTGCCGAGGAGCCCCACGACGGCGAACACCGAGTCCTTCATCTCGGTGACATTGGCCACCGCGCGCCCCGGCACGTAGCCGTCGTCCTTCAGCACCATCTTGATCTTGCGCCCGTGGACACCGCCCTGGTCGTTGACGTGGGCGGCCCAGGCCTCCATGCCGCGGGCCGTGTTGCCCCAGGCCGCGGCCGGCCCCGAGAGCGGCGTGGAGGTGCCGAGGGTTACCTCCGTATCGGTCACCCCGGGGACCTTCGGCTGCGCCAGCGCGGGCGCAACCAGCAGAAACGATACGAGAACCGCTGCCACGCGCATTGCCACTGATCTCATGACTGTCCTCCGTGTCCCGCGATGCACATCGTTGACCTCATGAGCGACCGCGCTCCACCACGTCGACAAAGTTCTGGAAGACGCGCCCGGCGGCATCCGCCATCAGCGCGAGCCTGCGGTCGGCCTCGGCGAGGATCCCTGCCGCGTCCACGCCATCCGCGGCCACCTCCGTCGCGTACGTCGCGAGCCACTCCTCCACCATCGAGCGAGTGACCTCCAGGTGGAACTGGAGCGCGTAGGCGGCGCGGCCGTGGCGGAAGGCCTGCTGCGCGCAGCGCGCGGAGGAGGCGAGATGCTCGGCCCCCGCGGGGATGGCGAAGCTGTCCCCGTGCCACTGGAAAACACGAAGCGGGTCACCGACTCCCCGAAAGAGCGGATCCTCACGCCCGGCCGGCGTCAGCGCCACCTCGTCGAAGCCGATCTCCTTCACCGGGTTCTCCGTCACCGGCGCATCCAGCGCCTTGGCGAGCAATTGGCCGCCGAGACAGAAGCCGAGGTAGGGCAACCCGGCGGCCACCGCGCGCCGGATCGCCCGGTCCTCCGGAACCAGGAACGGGTAGCGCTCCTCCTCGTACACGTTCATGGGCCCGCCGAGCACGACCAGGCAATCGAAGTCAGTGGGGTCGGGGATCGCCTCGCCTCGCGAGAGCGAGACCGGGTGGCTACTCACGCCCCGGCTCGAGAAGAAGTCGCCCAGAAGCCCGAGCCCCTCGCATCCGATATGCTGAAAGACCAGCGCGCGCATGTCTCCTCCCCGGTGGGATGTCATATCTCGGGGGCGAACTCCCGCCCCAGGAGCTGGCGGGAGATGGGGTATTGGCGCAACCGATCCCAGCGCGCGTACTGCGGGAGCAGCTCTCTGAGCGCGAAGGCCCGCAGCATCTGCCTGAGCCGCTCCTGCTCGGGAGTGAACGAGAAGTCGAGCATGGCTAGCGCATCCTGCCCGGGAGCCACAGCGCGATCGGGGGGAAGACGGCCACCAGCGCCAGCACCAGGAACTGGCAGAGCATGAAGGGCAGCGCCCCCCTGATGAGGAAGCCGAGCGGCACGTCGGGCACGATCTGGCGCACGACGAAGAGATGCACGCCGACCGGCGGCGTGATCACTCCCAGCTCCGCCTGCAGCACCACCAGCACCCCGAACCAGATGGGGTCCACCCCCAGCGCCTTCACCACGGGGAAGAAGAAGGGCAGCGTCAGCATGATCATCCCGACCGGGTCCATGAACATGCCGAGCACCGTGAGGATCAGGAGCATGACGATCACCACCGCGAGCGGCGAGATGTCGAGCCCCTGGATGGCGCGGACCATGGCGAAGGGGACTCCCGAGAAGGCGAGGAAGCGGCTGAAGAGGAGCCCGCCGATGATGATCAGGTAGATCATGCAGCTGATCTTGACCGACGACGACAGGGCCTGCTGGAGCGCGGACCACCGGAGCTGGCGGGAGACGGCCAGGAGGAGGAAGGCGGCCAGCGCGCCGAGGGCCGAGGCCTCGGTCACCGTGACGAGCCCCGAGTAGATCCCGCCCAGGACCACGAGGATGAGGACGCCGAAGGGCCCGATGGTCTTGAGGGAGGCGATCCGCTCCTTCCATTCCACCCGCTGCTCGACGATGGGGGCCAGGTGCGGGTAGCGGCGGGCGACGACATACGCGGTCAGCATGAACAGCATGGCGCTGACGATCCCCGGCCCCACGCCGGCGATCAGCATCTTGCTCACCGACTGGTCGGTGACGAGCGCGTAGAACACGGCCATGGCGCTGGGCGGGATGAGGGCGGCCAGCGTTCCCGCCACCGCCACGGTTCCCGCCGCGAGCCCGCCGTCGTAGCCGTAACGGCGCATCTCGGCGATGGAGAGCCGGCCCATGGTGGCCGTGGCCGCCACGCTGGAGCCCGAGACGGCCGCGAAGAAGGTGCTGGCGCCGATGGCGGCCATGCCGAGCCCCCCGGGCAGGCGCCCGAGCCAGGCTCGCGCCGTGGCGTAGGCCCGCTGGGCGAGCCCGGCGCTCGCCACCAGCTCCCCCATGAGGACGAACATCGGGATCACCACCAGGCTGAAGCTCGCCACGGTGCTGTACGGGACTGTCCCCAGGAGCCCGAGCGCCGGACCGGGCCCGCCCAGCACCAGGAGGCCGGCCACGCCCACCAGCGCCATGCTGAAGGCCACGGGGAGGCCGAGCAGCAGGAGCGCCAGCAGACCCGAGAGCGACAGGAGCCCGACCATCACGGGGCTCACGACGTCTCCTCGACTGGCCGCACCCCCGCAGGCGCGCCCGCCGCCCTCCCCAGGAGCGCCGCCAGGGCCCGGCCGAATTCCAGCAGGAGCTGGAGGCAAAGGAGAAGGCTGCCCAGGGTCACGAGGGTCCGGGACGGATAGATGGGGAAGGCGATGAGGCCGGCGGAGTACTCGCCCATCCGCCAGCTCCGGAGCGCCATGGCGCCTGTGGCCCAGCTCACGGCGCCGAAGAGCAGGAGGCCCAGGAGGGCGGTCAGGGCCTCGAGCGCCGCGCGGGGCCGGCCTGCCAGGCGCTCGGTGAGGATGCCGACGGCGATGTGGCCGCGCTCGGCCTGGGTGCGCGCGAGACTCAGGAACACCGCGAAGACCAGGAGCAGCTCCACGCCCTCGAGCGTGCCCGTGATGGGCCGGTTCAGCGCGTAGCGCAGGATGGCATCGGCGCTGACGCCGAACATGATGAGGAGCAGCGCCAGGTTGCCGCCCATGCCCAGCACCCGCCAGCAGGCGCCGAGCGCGGCCTCCACCCGATCCAGCGCGGTCTTGTCCACGTGGGGGGGAGCGCCCGCCGCTCCTCCCCCACGCCCCCCCACCGACTTGTCGCCGACCGTTGTCGTCACGGCCCGTCAGCGCGAGTGCTTCTTCTGCAGCTCGACGTAGCGCCGCATGGCCTCGCGGCCGGGAATGCCCTTGGCCTCCGCCTCCTTGGCCCAGGTTTCCCATACACCCTCCATGGAGGCCTGAAGCTTCGCGCGGTCCTCCGCCGACCACTCGTAGAAGCGGACGCCCTTGGCTTCCATCTCCTTCACGGCCTCCTGGACCTCCTTGTCGTAGACGTCGGCGAGGCGCTCGGTGAATTCGCGGCCCACCTCCCGCATCGCCTTCTGCGCCGCGGCGGGCAGCCGGTCCCAGGCCTGCTTGTTCATGATCGCCAGCGGGCCCGCGGGCGCGCCGAGCCGGATGCGCGTGTGGTGCTTGGCCACCTCGTAGAGCTTGGAGTCCCGGTTGGCCGTGACGAAGCCCACGTTGGCATCCAGCGTGCCGCGGGCCAGCGCCTCGTAGACCTCGGGCCAGGGCATGGCCACGGGGGTGCCGCCATGGGCGCTGACGAGCTTCGGCCACTCGCGCCCGATGACCCGCACCTTGAGCCCCTTGAGCGCGGCGAGGTTCGGCAGGGACTTGGTCGAGATCAGCTCCTGATCCGCGACGCCCCAGGAGTAGAGCGGCTCCACGCCGAGCTTCCTGAGCTCGTCGCGGAAATGGGAGAAGTCCCCCGTGTAGACCAGCTCGTTGACGGCGCGGATGGCGGGCCTGAAGGTCGGGCTGATGCCGGGCAAGGTGAAGAGCGCCGACAGCGGCGACACCGCCGGATTGTAGGCCTGCACCCAGACGCCGATATCGGCCACCCCGCTTCTCGTCCCCTCGAAGATGTCGGCGGCCTTGAGCAAGGTCTCCGCGGGAAAGTACTCGATCTTCACCTTCCCGACAGTGCGCTTCTCGACCTCCTCCGCCCACCACTTGGACACCCGGGCGCGGCTGTTGGTGAGCGGCGTGTAGTCCGCCTTCTTGAGCACTACCGGCGCCTGCTGGGCGCCCGCCTGCCCGGGCATCGCGAGGGAGAGGCTGGCGACCGCCATGCCGAGAACGACGGACAACGTCTTTCCTTTCAGGGACATGGTCATTTCCTCCTTCGGGTGTGGTTGAAGGCGCTCTCCCGCCCGTGACCGCGCCCCGGGCGTCATCGGCGGCCTCGCCGGCCCCCGGCCGGGAGCCTCCTCTCGGCCGGCCCGGCATAGCGGGCGCCCAGGGCCTCGGGGATGATCCTGAGCGGCACGCCCTCGCGGATCTCCTCCACCGTGTGGGCGATGAGGGAAGGCAGATAGCTCAGCACCGCGAGCCCCACCATCTCCAGCGGCTCGAAGCCGATCTCGCTCAGCACCGCGGCGATGGCGCCGGCGAGGTTCACCGGCAGCGGACGGCCGTGATGCCGGCGGGCCTCTCGGGCGATGGCCTCCAGCAGGAGCCCATGCGCGCCCCAGGCGCCGAGCCCCGCCGCGACCTCGCGGAGCGCGCGGGCGCGGGGCTCGATCGCCTTGTGCATCGGGTGGCCGATCCCCGGGATCCTCGCCCCGCGCCTCGCATGCTCCTCCACGACCCGCCGGGCCATCGCGGGAAGCGCGAGGCCCTCCTGCGTCATCGCCTGGCACGTCTCGAGGAGCAGCTCCGCGCACTGACGCGGCGAGCCCGTCACCGAGCCGAAGGCGATCACCCCGGCGGCGATGGCCGCGGCGGGCGCCTCGGGCGCGGCCGAGGCGGCGAAGCGCGCCGGCGGGACGGCGGAGTTGATGAAGGCCTGGTCAAGCCCCGAGCGGAGCACCGCATCAAGGGCGCGGGCTTGAGCGCGCGTCGGCAGCGCTCCGCGGATGACGAGGTACGCCGCCTCGGCGAAGTCGAGGTGCCGGATCAGCTCCTCGGCCCGATAGCCCCGGACGATGATCTTGCCCTCGGCCGCCCAGCCGATCTTCGTCGTCCAGTAGCCGTCCCAGGCTCGCCGCCTTTGCCTCATCCTGCGCCTCCGGCGCCATGGATCATCCGCTCCTGCCCCGCCCAGTAGCGCGCCTTCACGTCGCGCCGCGAGATCTTCCCCACGGGCGTCTTGGGCAGAGCCGGGAGCAGCTCGACGGCCTTCGGCACCTTGAACGGAGCGAGGCGCTCCCGGGTGAAGGCCAGCAGCGTCTCGGGCGCCACCGTCATCCCCTCGCGGAGCGCCACGACAGCCCTCACGGCCTCTCCCCACTTCTCGTCCGGGACGCCCACCACCGCGGCCTCGAGCACGGCCGGATGCTGGTAGAGGACCTCCTCCACCTCGCGCGGGTAGACGTTGAAGCCGCCCGTGATGATCATGTCTCCCTTGCGGTCCACGAGAGAGACGTAGCCGTCGGCGTCCATCCGCGCCAGGTCGCCGAAGTGAAGCCATCCGTCCCGGATCGTCTCCCGCGTGAGCTCGGGCAGGTTCCAGTAGCGCGCCATCATCCACGGCGCCCTCACGCAGGCCTCCCCGACCTCGCCCACCGGGACGTCCCGGCCCTCGTCGTCGAGGATCCGGACTCGCCCGCCGAAGATGCTCTCGCGCCCGCAGGACAGGAGCCGTTCCTCGTGCCCTTCCACCGCGGCCTGGTGCTCGGCGGGAGTCATGTGGGTGTTGAGCCCATAGGCCTCGGTCCCGCCCCAGCCCGTGTGCAGGATGGGGCCGAAGCGCTCGATGGCCCGCCTCACGAGCGGAGCCGACGCTGGCGCCGCGGCGTAACAGATGAAGCGGAGGCTGCCCAGGTCGTGCCGATCGATCTCCGGGTGACCGAGGAAGAGCTGGAGCAGGGTGGGGATGGCGAGCAGGTGCGTGACCCGGTGCTCCTCGATGGCGGCGAAGGTCTGCACGGGATCGGGCGCCGGCAGGATGACGGCGGTGCTGCCGACGACCCAGCCCGAGTCCATGAGCCGCGCGGCGAAATGGCTCATGGGCGTGTAGAGGAGCCCCACATCCCCGGGCCGGCGGGAAGCGATGGCAACCCAGGCGACCATGGCGGCCTGGGTGGAGGCATAGGTGTGGACGACCCCCTTGGACCGGCCGGTCGTCCCCGAGGTGTAGAGGATCTGGGCGATGTCGCTCTCCTGGCCTCGCACCACAGGCGCCGGTCCCGCGTGCTCCCGCAGGAGGCGCTCGTAGTCGAGGCTCCCCTCGCCGCCCTCCACGCAGACGAGCTGGCTGAGGGCGGGCACGCGGCTGGCCAGCGCGCGGGCGCGCGTCCCGAGCGCCGCCGTGGGCGCGATGAGCACCCGCGCCCCCGAGTCCTCCACCATGTGGGCGTGCTCCGCCTCGGTGAGGATGCCGAGCATGGGCACGAAGGCGGCCCCGGCGCGCGCGGCCCCGGCCAGCGCCTCCATGAAGCGGTGGGTGTTGGCCTGGAGCACCGCCACGCGATCGCCCTGCCCCACCCCGAGCGCCACCAGCGCCCGCCCGAGCGCGCTCGCCCGTGCGTCCAGCTCCCGGTAGGACAGACGCGTGCCGCCCTCGATGACGGCGACCCCCTCCGGGTGCCAGGCGGCGGCCCGCCCGAGGTAGTAGGCGTAGGGGTGGATCATGGCGGGCTCCTCAGCGCGTCATCCTGAGCGCGCGGAGGAAATTGTCCCGGAGGAGCTTCTTCTTGATCTCGAGGGGCAGGCCTACCGAGTCCACGTCCTCGCGCGCCCGCTTGAAGGAGACCAGCGGGTAGTCCGTCGCCCAGATCACCTTGTCCTGGCCCCAGCCCTTGACGAACTCCATGAACTCGGGGGGCCAGAACTTGGCCGGTCGGGCCGAGGTCTCGACGTAGACGTTCGGGTGCTTCCAGGCCAGGATCATCATCTCCTCGTGCCAGGGCTGTCC
>JACOVB010000369.1 GCA_016177555.1 Candidatus Rokuibacteriota bacterium | reverse complement strand
GTCATCGAGGAGCATGCGCGGCTCGTGGCGGCGCTGGCCGCGCGCGACCCCGACCAGGCGGAGGCAATCGCCCGCGCCCTCATGCCGCAGGGCCTCGAGTGCAGGATCGGGCTCTACCGCGAGCAGCGGCGGACGGGCGGCGCGCGACCCGCCCGCTGACGAGGAGGACACGATGCTGAAGCTCTTGCGAGGGGGCGAGGTCTACGGGCCCGAGCATCTGGGCAGGGCCGATCTCCTGCTGGCCGGCGAGCGAATCGTCGCCGTCGGCCCCGAGGTGTCGTGCCAGGTCCGCGGCTGCGACCTCGAGGTCATCGACTGCTCCGGGCGGATCGTGGCGCCGGGCTTCATCGACTGGCACAACCACATCCTGGGCGGCGGGGGGGGGAACGGCTTCGCCAGCCGGGTGCCCCCGATCCGGCTGAGCCAGCTCACCCGGGCCGGCATCACGACGGTGGTGGGGCTGCTCGGCTTCGACTCCACCTCGCGGAACATGGACGGGCTCCTCGGCCACGCCCGGACCCTCGAGGAGGAGGGAATCACGACCTTCCTCCTGTCCGGCGCGACGACCGAGCATCCGGTCCCCACGCTCACCGGCCGGCTCCGTACCGATCTCCTCTACGTGGACAAGGTCGTCGGCGCCGGCGAGATCTCCATCTCCGAGCTCGGTCCGGCGCACGAGAGCTTCGGGCCCGGTCCCGCCTATATCGCCAAGGTGGCGGCGGAGGTGATGATGGCAGGGCGCCTGGCCGGCAAGGCCGGCATCACCTGCCTCCAGGTGCCGACCAACCGTAGCGGCCTGGCCCCGGTGTTCGAGATCATCGAGCGCACGGGACTGCCGGCCGGGCTGTTCATCCCCTCGTCCTCCAACAGCACGACGGAGTTGCTGGAGCAGGCGATACAGCTGGCCAAGCTGGGCTCGGTCGTGGACATCACCTCCTCGTACTCCCCGCAGGCCGCGCATCCCAGGGCGGTCAAGCCCAGCGCCGCCATACGCCAGGCGCTGGACTCGGGGGTTCCGGCCGAGCACATCACGCTGGAGACGGACGGGAACGGCGGCTACCCGGCCGCCCCCGGCGTCACGCATTACCTCTCGGTGGACACGCTCCTCGCGGAGCTGAGGGCGGCGGTGCGGGAGGAAAAGGTCCCGCTCCCCGACGCGCTGCGCACGGTGACGGCGAACCCCGCCCGGGTGCTCAAGCTGGCCCACCGCAAGGGAAACCTCAAGCCGGGCGCGGACGCCGACCTCGTCCTGCTGACCCCGGACCTCGTGATCGACAAGGTCTTCGCACGGGGCCGGCTCATGGTGGACGGCGGGCAGCCGGTGGTGAGGGGGAAATGGGAAGCGCTGCTGGCGAGCTAGCGGGCCGGTGGCCCACGGTCGAGGCTGAGGGCGCGCCCTTCGAGCTCGGGCACGCGCATGGGCGGCAATGCGCCGAGCTGATCACGCGCTTCGCCCGGGTCGGCATGGCGGAGTACCTCGGCTGCCCCACCCCGCAGCTCCTCGAGGAGCTCCGCAGCGAGCTCCGCGCCTATGCCGGCTTCATCGAGGGGGCCGCCCCGCATCTCCTCGAGGAGATCCGCGGCATCGCGGCGGGGGCGGAGCTCGCGTTCGAGGAGGCCCTGCTCCTCCAGCTCCGTCCCGAGCTGGGCTATGTCCGGCGGCGCCGGAGCCAGGGCTGCACCAGCATCGGGGTGCGCGCCGCGGCCAGTGCCACGGGGGCCCCCCTCGTCGCCCAGAACGTGGACATGCCGATCGAGCTGCTCGACTACGGCATCGTCCTCCTCCTCCGGCCGCGGGCGGGGCCGGCCATCCTGTGCTGGACGCTCGCGGGCGTGGTGGGACAGACCGGCATCAATAGCTGGGGACTCGGTCGCTGCGGCAACGTTGTGATGAGTCCCGGCTGGCGGGTTGGCGTGCCGACGGCGGTGCTCTTCCGCCTGGCCCTCGAGCAGCGCAAGGTGGGCGACGTCGCCGCCCTCTGCGCCCGGCTCCCGCGCGCCAAGTCGAACAATTTCCTGCTCGGTGACCTGGAGGACCGGGTGGCCTGCCTCGAGCTGACGGTGGAGGAGCAGGGGCTCCTCGAGGCCGACGCGGACGGCATCGTCGTTCACGCGAATCACTACCGGCACCCGGACCTTCTGCCGAAGGACGTGGGGCCGTACGGCGAGGGGTCGCGGCTGCGCGAGAAGCGCATGGGCGAGCTGGCGCGCGGGGGGAGCCGCCCGATCGGGGAGGCCGACCTCTGCGCCTTCCTGAGCGACCACGCCAACGCGCCTCACAGCATCTGCGGCCACGGGGCCCCTGGCCTGCAGACCCTCGCCTCGTGCGTGCTCAACCCCGCCGAGGGCCGGCTCCAGGTGAGCCGCGGCAACCCCTGCGGCTCGGGGTATCACAGCTACACTATCGACCGCCACTGAGGATCCCGATGAAGACGGAGCTCGCCCGCATGACCTGGAAAGAGGCCGAGGAGGCCCTGAGCGCCCGGCCGGTGGCCCTGCTGCCCGTGGGCTCGCTGGAGCAGAACGGTCCCCAGTGCCCGCTCGCCACGGACACCGTCGTCGCCGACCATTTCGCGCGGCGGGTCGCGGAGGCGACCGGCTCGCTGCTGCTTCCCCCCATCGGCTATGGCTGCTCCCAGGCCTTCCAGGGCTTCGCGGGGACGATCTCGCTCCACCCGGAAACCCTCGCGCGCGTCGTGGCCGACGTCCTGGGCGGCCTGCGGCGGCAGGGCGTGGAGCATGTCCTCGTGGTGAATAACCACGGCCCGAACGAGGGCGCCATCGAGCAGGCGATCCGCGAGTTGCGGGCGCGCAGCGGCGGAGTCTTCGCCATCGTCTGGCCCAGCCAGGTGCTCCAGCAGATGGCGGCGGCCAGCCTGCCGGCCTTCGAGCAGGTGCGGGGGCATGGCGGCGAGCCCATGACCTCCGTGATGCTCGCCATCGCCCCGGACGCCGTCCGGATGGATCTCGCCGCGGCGGGCCGGCTCAGCGACCTGGGCGCGTTCCAGGTCGAGGCGAGCATGCGGGCCCGCTTCCGCAAGCACCCGCTCAACCTCTGCGTGGACATCGATCAGGTGTCCGCGAGCGGGACCACCGGCGATCCGACCGGGGCCTCGGCCCAGCGCGGCGCGCCGCTGCTCGAGCAGCTGGTCGCCTGGGGGATCGAGCTGGTCCGCGCGTTCCGCGCGGTGGCCCCGGGGCAGAGGTAGCCGCCCGCTCGGGCCCCGGGATGGTCGACTTCCTCCAGTACACCGTGAGCGGCCTCATCATGGGGCTGCTCTACGGGCTCATCGGCATCGGGCTCACCGTGATCTACGG
>JACOVB010000368.1 GCA_016177555.1 Candidatus Rokuibacteriota bacterium | reverse complement strand
GTCCAGGACGTCATATTCTGATGACTGGCTCCAAGCCCTGCTCCGGGGTGAGGGGCGAGATCCCGAGGAGTTGGCCGCCCGGACATCCCGCCGGTTGGAGGGCCGGGTGGCGAGAGCAAGAGAAAACCGGATAAAGATGTAGATGCCTGCTGCCGAGGATTTCCGGACGTGGGTTCGATTCCCACCGCCTCCACCATTGTCCGGGGCCCGCGCCTATTCTAGGTGTGGGCCCCGGGCGTTTTGGGCGGGTTGACCCGATGGCGCCGGGCTGCTCCAGTGGCCGCCGCGCTGTGCCCAGGCCGGCCCGTACGAGGGGCGCGCGATGGTGCTGACGCCCTGTTGGCGTGCGGATCCGTCACTCGGCTGGTCGCCCCCTTCGATACACGTCGCGACGGTGCCCGATCCGGAGGACGAGGCAGCCCTCGTCGGTTCTCGCGTAGATCACGCGGATGTCCCCGATCCTCAGCTTGAACAGGCCGGCCAACTCCCCGGAGAGCGCCTCGCCCCGGAGCCCCTTGGCCGCCAGGACCCGCTCGAGCCTGTTCACGGCCGGAATCGCCTCGGCGCGATCGAGATTCCGCAGGTCCTTCGCGACTGACGCCTTGTAGTCAATCCTTGCGGCCAAGGCGCCGTCGGAGCTCCCCGGAGGAGATTACTGGATCGTCCTTGTCCCGCAGCCGGTCGAGCGCGACCTGGTAGTCGGCGTGATCCGCCAGATACGCCTCGAGCGCTCTCACGATCAGATAGGTCCGCGGGCGGTCCGTGGCGCTGGCAAGGTCGTCCAGGGCCTGCGCGGTCTTGTCCGGAAGCCGAACCGATACCGACACGGGCATCTCACGCACCTCCCCTGTAATACTTGCAAGACAAGTATGCCCCTCGCCGGCCCGACCATCAACCTTCCCGGGCGCGAGCGTGAAAGGCAGGCCTTACCGCTGCTGGCCGCCCGCCCTTGGGGCGCTCCGTCGGCGCTCCGGGAGGCTGGAAGAAGCGGCGGAGAGAATTACGGATTCGGTTTGGATCTCGGGCCACCGCTCGAAGCGGTTCGTCCATGCACGCAGCTCGAAAGGGTGGGGTCGGGCGGCCACCGCAAGAACCCTGCCGCCGGATCAGGGTGTGCTGGGGCGGGTTGACAGGCGCCCTCGTTCCAGAGGATCATCGCCAGCATTCTCACTCCGGGGAGGATTGCCGCATGGCCCAGCTCCAGATCCAGAGCCCTGTTGCCAGGACCGTCGAGCACTCGGTGAAACCGGCCGCGCGCCTCCGGGATCTCCGGGGCGCCACCGTCGGCCTGTACTGGAACATGAAGGCCGGGGGCGATGCCGCCCTCGATCGGACGGACGCGCTGCTCTCCGCCCGCTTCCCCGGCATCACGTTCCGCCGCTACACAGGCTCCGTCGGCTGGCTGATGCGCCACTGCACGGCGGAGGACGCCGACCGCATCGCCTCGGAGGTGCAGGCCGTCGTCGGCACCACCAACGACTGAGGGTCCTGCACGTCGTGGGGTGTCCACGACATGGTCGAGCTGGAGCGGCGGGGGATTCCCACCGTCGTCTTCACCGCGCAGCACTTCGTGCCCGACGCCCGGCGGAGCGCGCAGAGCTTCGGGCTTTCCGGACTGCCTCTGGCCGTGGTGCCGCTGCCCTTCACCAACCAGCGCCCCGAGGACGTGCACCGGATGGCCGAGGCGGCCATGGACCAGGTGGTGACGGGCCTGACGGCGCCTGTGGAGCCCTGGACCGAGGACCTTCGGCCGGTCGCCGACGAGCGGCTTGTCTACGAGGGCGGCGACCTCCTCGACGCCTGGGAGGGGATGAACCGCGATTTTCTCGCCCGCGGCTGGAGCGACGGGTTCCCGCTGGTGGCGGCCACGTCGCGCGCCGTGGAGGCCATGCTCCGCGGGACCACGCGCGATCCCGGGGAGGTGATCGCCACCCTCGAGCCCGGCTTCGGCATCGCCACTGTCGAGAAGCTCGCCATCAACGCCGTGATGGCGGGGTGCGCTCCTGCGCACCTGCCTCTCCTCATCGCGGCCGTCAAGTGCCTCGCGGAGCCGAAGATGTATATCCGGAACAAGGCCATGTCCACGGGCCCCCACGCCCCGCTGGTCCTGGTCAATGGGCCCCGGGCGCACCTGGCCGGCCTCAACTCCGGGATGTGCGCCCTCGGCCCCGGCGCGCCGTCGGCCGGGAACACCGTGCTTGGCAGGGCCGTGCGGCTCGCGATGATGAACGTGGGCCACACCTACGTGGGCGTCTCGGACATGGACACCGTCGGCTCGCCGCTCAAGTACAGCCTCTGCTGCGCGGAGAACCAGGCCGAGAGCCCGTGGGACCCGTATCATGTGGCCCACGGCTTCGCCCGTGAGCAGAGCACCGTCACCGTGCACTTCGTCTACGGCATCTGCGAGCTCCACGACTTCAGGAGCACGACGCCCGAGGACCTGGTCGAGGTCTTCGCCACGGCGGCCACCAACGTCGCCCAGGTGGGCACCGCGCTCTGGCTCATCGGCCGGCGGGCCGATCCCCGGTACAAGACGGAGGAGAAGGAGCACAACACGCTGTTCATCTGCCCGGAGCACGCCCAGATCTTCGCGCGGGCGGGCTGGGGGCGGCGCGAGATCCAGGAGGCGCTCTACCGCGTGGCGCGGATGCCGTTCAGGACGCTCATGCTCAACAAGGAGCCCAAGGCGATGCAGGTCGCCCACCCGGAGCTCGCGTGGCTCGCGGACCATCCCGACCTGGCGCTCCCGGTGGTGGAGACCCCGGAGTGCTTCGAGATCGCCGTCGTCGGCGGGGCCGCCGGGCGGGGCGCGTACTTCTACGGCGCGGGCGAGCCCGTGACCCTGCCGGTCGAGGACTAGGCGGGCCGCTTACGCGACGGCCGAGGGCAAGAGCGCCCGGGCGGTGGTGGATCGCATCCTGAGCATCAAGTGAGCGGGCGATCCCACCGGTGACGGGCGAGCCGCGTCCGCCGCGGCGCTGGGGGAGCCGCCTCTACGACGGCCTCGGACATCTGGGCGGGGCGATCCTCGCCCTGATGGCCGGGGCGGTGTTCGTCCAGGTCGTGCTCCGCTACGTCTTCGCGCGGGCCATCGACGGGATCGACGAGGTCCCCCGCCATCCCTTCGTGTGGCTGGTGATGATCGGCGCCGCGGCGGCCATGCACCGCGGCCAGCACACCGCGCTCGACTACTTCCGTGACCGCATGGGCTTCACGGCCCGGCGCGTGACGCTCCTGATCACCAACGCCCTCGTCGCCCTGCTGCTCCTGTCCATGATCAAGGTCAGCCTCGTGCTCGTGCCCAATGCCCAGCTGCAGCGGAGCGCCGGGCTCGATCTGCCGCTCGGCTGGGTCTTCCTCGCCGTGCCCGTGGGGTCGGCGCTGATCCTCGGGCCCATGGTCTGGACCATCCTGAAGACACTCCGGGAGCTATGGCAGAGACGCTCCTGATCGTCTTCGTGATCCTGGTCCTGCTGGGCATGCCCATCGGCTTCGCCCTCGGGGCGGGAACGCTGGCGGCCGCCAGCCTCTACCCCGCGCTGAACCCGATCATCATCCCGACGCGGCTGGTCGGGCTGCTCTCCGACTCCTTCATCATCCTGGCGGCGCCGCTCTTCATCCTGGCGGGCAATATCGCGGCGCGCGGCGGCATCGCCCGGGCGATCATCGACCTGGCCACCGTGCTGGTGGGACGCTTCCGGGGCGGGCTCGCCTACGTGAACATCGTCGACAGCATGATCTTCGGCGGGATCTCGGGCTCCGCCGTGGCCGACGTCTCGGCGCTGGGGACGTTCCTCATCCCGCAGATGGTCCGCAAGGGGTATGACAAGGACTTCGCCACGGTGCTCACCATCTGCACGGCGATCCTGGCGCCGATCGTTCCGCCGAGCATCATCGCGGTGCTCTACGCCTGGCTCGCCGACGAGTCGGTGGCCGCCATCTTCGCGGGCGGCTACATCCCGGGGGCGATGATCGCCCTCGGCATGGCGGTGCCGACCTTCGTCATCGCCAGGCGGCGGAACTACCCGCGGGAGCCGCAGCCGACGCTCCGGAGCGCCATGGATGCCCTCGGCCGGGCGCTGCCGGGGCTCATGATCCCCGTGATCATCATGGGCGGCATCTTGGCTGGCGTGTTCACCCCCACGGAAGCCGCGGCGGTGGCGGTGGTGTACGCGCTCACGGTGCCGCCGCTGTTCTACAAGGAGTTTCGCTGGCGCGAGCTGCCGGAGATCTTCGCGGACTCGGCGCGGCTCTCGGGGGTCATCGGGATCACCCTGATCCCGCGCCAACGCGGTAACTGACGAATTTCTCGGGAGGTGCCCAAACCCAGCAGGTGAAAGCTTGACAACGGGCACCTGGATCGGATATACAGCAAATCATGATCATGCTCACCGACCGGGAGCGGAAGCGACTGGAGCAGGAGCGCGAGGCGTTGGT
>JACOVB010000395.1 GCA_016177555.1 Candidatus Rokuibacteriota bacterium | reverse complement strand
GTCGAGGCCCAGGTCGCGCGCACCCCCGACGCCGTCGCCGTCGTCTTCGAGGATCAGCGCCTGACCTACCAGCAGCTCAACCAGCGGGCGAATCGCCTCGCCCACCATCTGCGCGCGGGGGGGGTCGGGCCGGACACGCTCGTCGGTGTCTGCCTGGAGCGCTCCCTCGATCTCGTCGTCGCCCTCCTCGGCATCCTCAAGGCCGGCGGCGCCTATGTCCCCCTGGACCCGACGTATCCCGCCGAGCGTCTCCGCTTCATGCTCGAGGACGCCGCCCCCGCCGCACTCATCGTCCATGCCCGCACGGCCGGCTCGCTCCCCGCCACCGCGGTGCCCGTGCTGGACCTCGATGCCGACGCGGAGAGCATCGCCGCCCAACCGGACCATGCTCCAGACGGCATTGCCAGCTGCTCGCACCTGGCTTACGTTCTCTACACCTCCGGCTCCACCGGCCAACCCAAGGGCATCGCCGTCCCCCACCGGGCGGTGACACGACTTGTCGTCAACACGAATTACGTCACCCTCGGCCCGGCCGATGTCCTGGCCCAGATCTCCAACGTCTCCTTCGACGCGGCGACCTTCGAGGTCTGGGGAGCCCTGCTCCACGGGGCGCGTCTGGTGATCATCCCGAAAGAGGTGAGCCTGGTCCCGCGCGATCTCGCCGCCGCGATCGAGCGGCATCGGGTCACCACGCTCTTCCTCACGACGTCCCTGTTCAACCAGGTGGCCCGCGAGGCGCCCGGGGCGTTCCGGGGGTTGCGGGAGTGCCTCTTCGGGGGCGAAACAGCCGAGCCGCGGTGGGTTCGGGAGGTGCTCGAGCACGAGCGGCCCGAGCGGCTGCTGCATGTGTATGGCCCCACCGAGGCGACGACATTCGCTTCCTGGTACCCGGTGGAGTCGGTGGCCCCCGGGGCCGCGACGATCCCGATCGGCCGTCCCATCAGCAACACCGAGATCTACATCCTCGATGGTCACCTGTCCCCGGTGCCGATCGGCGTGGTCGGCGAGCTCTGCATCGGCGGTCCCGGCCTGGCCCGGGGTTACCTGAACCGCCCGGGGCTCACGGCAGAGCGGTTCATCCCCGATCCGTTCAGCGACGACCCCGAGGCGCGTCTGTACCGGACCGGCGACCTCGCGCGATTCCTGGCCGACGGGAAGATCGAGTTCGTCGGGCGCATGGATCATCAGGTCAAGATCCGCGGCCACCGCGTGGAACTGGGTGAGATCGAGGCGGCCCTCGGCCGGCATCCACGGGTGCGCCAGGCCGTGGTCGCCGTGCACGATCATTCCACTGCCGGCCGGCGCCTGGTGGCCTACGTGGCCGCCGACCCCGGGCGAGCACCCCGGACCGCGGAGCTGCGCGCGTTCCTCAGGGACACGCTCCCCGACTACATGGTGCCGGCGGCCTTCGTGCTGCTGGATCGGCTGCCGCTCACGGCCAACGGGAAGCTGGACCGCGCGGCGCTTCCTTGGTCCGAGATCGGCGACGCGGCGCGCGAGGACTCGCTCGTGGCTCCGCTGAATCCGCTCGAGGAGATCCTGACCCAGGTCTGGGAAGAGATGCTCGGCGTCAAGCCGATCGGCGTCACCGACAACTTCTTCGACCTGGGCGGCCACTCCCTGCTCGCCGTCCGCATGATGGAGGCGATCGAGCGAGAGTGCGGCCGCAGGCTTCCCCCGGCCACCCTGTTCGAGGGCGCCACCATCGAGCATCTGGCGGCACACCTCGTCCGCGAGGAAGTCCAGAGCCTCCGGTCCCGTGCGACGGCGATCAAGCCCTCGGGCTCGCGTCCCCCGTTGTTCTTCCTCCACGGAGACTACAGTGGCGGCGGTTTCTACTGCCTGAATCTGGCTCGACAGATGGAGCCGGAGCAGCCGTTCTGGGTGCTCCACCCGCACGGACTCGACGGGGGGCCGGTCCCGCCCTCGATCGAGGCCATGGCCGCGGACCACGTGACGACGCTCCGGTCCGTTCGGCCGAAAGGCCCGTACCTGCTCGGAGGGTACTGCAACGGTGGGCTCGTCGCGCTCGAGGTGGCGCGCCAGCTCCTGGACATGGGCGAGGAGGTCGGCCGGGTCATCCTGCTCGACGCGACGGCACCGGGGTTGTGGCTCCGGACCCTGCTGCGTCTCGGCGCCGGCGTGGGTCGCCTCCGGGGCTTCGGCCCGGAGCAGCAGGCAGAGTGGCGGGTGCGTCTGAAACGCCGGATCCTGACCCTGGGGACGCGTCTGGCGTACTACCGCCGCAGGGCGCGCGAGCTCAGGCGGGGCGGAGCCGGCGAGGTGACGAGCATGATTGTCAGGAAGGTCGGGAGGCGCGAAGGGCCTGGCGCCGCCCGGGAAGCGCAACCGCCGACGGTTCTGGACGAGAGGTCCCCGCTCACGGCGGCCTACCGTCACGCCATCGAGCGCTACCTGCCGCGACGGTATCCGGGGCGGATCGCGGTGATCAGGGCCGCCGAGACGCACTCGGCCAGGCCGGATCTCGGGTGGGCCTCTCTGGCCGATGAGGTGGAGGTTCACCTCGTGCCGGGCGACCACCTCACCTCGATCACGCGGCACGCCGAGGCCGTCGGGGAGCGCCTGCGCGCGTGCCTGCGTGGGACGCAGTCGCGTTGAGCGGCGCGCCGCGCCCGGTGGCCGCAATGCAGCCGCCCGCATCAGTCTGGCGAGCGCCGGGCCAGAGGCTCGGGCTGACGCCAGGCGAGGTCCACGTCTGGCGGGCGGCGCTGGACCGGGATCCGGCAGACATCCAGGATGCCGAGGGGGCACTCGCGCCCGATGAGCAGGCGCGGGCGAGGCGGTTCTTCTTCGAGCGCGACCGCGGCCGTTTCGCCGTCGGCCGGGCCGTGCTGAGAGCGATCCTCGCCCGCTACCTGGCAGTGCCGCCCGATCGGGTCGGGTTCTGCTACGGACCGCGCGGCAAGCCCGCTCTGGCTCCGGGTCACGCGGTGGCAGGGCTCCGCTTCAACCTCGCCCACTCCGATGGGCTGGCCCTCTATGCGCTCGCCCTCGGGCGGGAGATCGGCGTGGACCTCGAGGGGCTCCGGCCAGAGATCGCCACCGAGTCGGTGGCCGAGAACTTCTTCGCCCCTGCCGAGGTGACGATCCTCCAGGGGCTGGGCGTCGAGCGCCGCGCCCGCGCGTTCTTCGACTGCTGGACCCGCAAGGAGGCCTATATCAAGGCGCGGGGGGACGGGCTGTGGCTGCCGCTGGACGGCTTCGAGGTATCGCTGGCCCCGGGGGAGCCGGCGGCGCTCCTGGCCACGCGCGACGATCCCGCCGAGGCGGCGCGCTGGGCGCTCCGTGAGCTCGACGCGGGTCCCGGCTACGCCGCCGCCCTCGCGGTGGAGGGCCCCGGCTGGCGCCTGCGGTGCTGGCAATGGCCAGACGGGCGTTTCGACTCGCCGTCTCACCCATGAAAGCGCTGCGAACCCTGGCGCTTGCCTCCCTCGTGGGCCTGGGGCTGTGGAGCGCGCCGGCCCCGGCCGCCGAGACGGTCGAGCACGTCATCACGTTCGACCGGGTCCAGGTGCGTGTCCCGTCTCCCATCGCCGGCACGGTGGATCGGCCCTCGACCGATCCCGGCAGCGAGGACTACCGTGATGAGGTCACGCTCGCGCCGGGGGGGGCGCTGGCCTTCGCGCCCGGCCGCGACCGGGTGAATCCGAGCTTCCTGGAGGGAGGCTTCGTCGTGGAGGCCTTCTGGGCCATCAAGACAGGCACGCCCCAGGGGCGCTTCGTCCGCGCGCACTTTCACCCGCCGGAACTGGCCACCGGCTTCGAGGCGCAGCACTGGGGCTACAGGCACGAACTGCACGGGGTT
Organism: Candidatus Rokuibacteriota bacterium; assembly: GCA_016177555.1. The sequence continues at coordinate 255 of JACOVB010000395.1, read as the reverse complement.
CACATCCGCGCGCTGGACGGCAGGCCCTTCCGGCTGAAGAGCCTGCGCTACCGTGTCACGCGGAATCGCGAGCTCAAGGATCGCTCGCAGAGCATCGAGGGCTTCTCGAACTTCAACGTGAACGTGCTCATCGGCACGAGGTTCGACCCGCGACTGTCGATCCGCACGCAGCTCACGGCCTTCCCCGTCGGCCCCCCCCTCGGCAACGATCCGGGGCTGCCGTTCCTCACGCTGCCGATCCTCGGTATCGACCAG
>JACOVB010000065.1 GCA_016177555.1 Candidatus Rokuibacteriota bacterium | reverse complement strand
GTTCAAGGCGGAGGTGTACGTATTGACGAAGGATGAGGGGGGGCGGCACACGCCGTTCTTCCAGGGGTACCGGCCGCAGTTCTATTTTCGGACGACGGACGTGACGGGGGTGTGCACGTTGCCGGCGGGGGTGGAGATGGTGATGCCGGGGGACAACGTGACGATGGCGATCGAGTTGATCCAGCCGATCGCGATGGAGAAGGAGTTGCGGTTCGCGATCCGGGAGGGGGGGCGGACGGTGGGGGCCGGCGTGGTGGCGGAGATCGTGGAGTAGGGAGATGGTCACACTCACCGCCGACCAGAAGATCCGCATCCGTCTGAAGGCGTACGACCACCATCTCCTCGACCGGTCCATGAAGGAGATCGTGGAGACCGTCCGCCGGACCGGCGCCCGAGTCACGGGTCCGGTCCTGCTGCCCACCATCATCAACCGGTGGACGGTGCTCCGCTCCCCGCACGTCGACAAGACGTCCCGGGAGCAGTTCGAGATGCGCACTCACAAACGCCTGCTCGACATCCTCGACCCGACGCCGCAGACGGTGGACGCGCTGATGAAGCTGGAGCTGCCCAGCGGCGTGGACGTCGAGATCAAGCTCTAGCGAGACGACCGCCATGGCGATGAAAGAGGGGCTGATCGGTCGGAAGGTGGGGATGACCCAGGTCTTCGGTGACGACGGGAACATGATCCCCGTCACCGTGGTGGAGCTCGGTCCATGCCCCGTGGTGGGCGTGCGCACCACGGCGACGCACGGGTACGACGCGCTCCAGCTCGGGTTCTCGCCGAAGAAGAAGAACGTGACCAGACCGATGGCCGGCGTGTACAAGAAGGCGGGCATCGCGACGCCCATGAAGGTCCTCCGCGAGATCCGGCTGCAGAAGACCGAGGCCCTCCAGCCCTACGCGGTGGGGCAGACGCTGACGGCGGCGCTCTTCACGCCCGGTGAGCTGGTGGACGTGGTCGGTGTGAGCAAGGGCAAGGGGTTTCAGGGCGGCGTCAAGCGCCACGGCTGGTCCGGCGGCGATCAGAGCCACGGCTCCATGTTTCACCGGGCGCCAGGTTCCATCGGCGCGTCCTCCGATCCGTCGCGTGTCTGGCCCGGCCATCACCTTCCCGGCCGCATGGGCGGCGATCGGCGGACCGTGCTCAATCTGCCGGTGGTGCGGGTGCTTCCGGAGCAGAGCCTGATCCTGCTCCGCGGGGCGGTGCCGGGTGCTCGCGGCGGCGTCATCCTGGTGAGGAAGAGCGTGAAGCAGACCAAGACGCAGCAGCAGAAGGCGCAGGGGGCGAAGTAGCCATGCCGAGTGTTCCCGTGCTCGACCAGAACGGCAAGGCCCAGGGGACCATGGAGCTGTCCGCGGACGTGTTCGGCGGGCCGATCCGGACCGCCCTCCTGCACCAGAGCGTGGTCCGCGAGCTCGCGGCGAAGCGGGCCGGGACCCACGACACGAAGGGGCGCAGCGAGGTGTCCGGTGGCGGACGGAAGCCCTGGCGCCAGAAGGGGACCGGACGTGCCCGTCAGGGCTCGATCCGCGCGACCCAGTGGAAAGGCGGCGGCAAGCCCTTCGGTCCCACTCCGCGGAAGTATGACAAGCGCATGCCCGTCGAGATGCGGCGGTCGGCGCTCCGATCGGCCCTCGCCGCCAAGGTCGCGGCGGGCGAGGTGACGGCGGTGGAGCAGCTCGGCGTCATGGAACCGAAGACCAAGGTGCTCGTCAGCCGGCTCAGAGACCTCGGTGTCACGTCGGGGCCGACGCTCTTGGTGGTGTCCGAGGTCGCGCCGGCCCTCGCGCGAGCCGCCCGGAACATCCCGTGGCTCCAGCTGGAAACCCCGACGCACGCCTCGGCCTACCAGTTGCTCAGGAACGGCCGGATGATCGCCGAGCGCGCGGCGCTCCTGGCCCTGCAGGAGGCGCTCGCGAAATGAGAGATCCCCGGACCGTGCTGCTCCGGCCGCTCATGACGGAGAAGAGCATGCAGCAGAAGGAAGATCTCAACGCCGTGACGTTCCAGGTGGCCGTGGACGCCAACAAGGTGGAGATCCGGCAGGCGGTGGAGCGCGTGTTCAACGTCAAGGTGGCGGACGTGCGCACCCAGGCCCGCGAGGGCAAGTGGAAGCGCATGGGGCGCTTCGAGGGCCGACGGGCGGCCTGGAAGAAGGCGATCGTCACGCTCGCGCCTGGCCACAAGATCGAACTCGTCGAGGGAGTATAGAGGCATGGGAATCCGGACGCTGAAGCCCACCTCGCCGGCCCGGCGCTACATGACGTTCCTCACCAACGAGGAGATCACGAAGAAGACGCCGGAGAAGAGCCTGCTGTCCCCGAAGCGCCGCACCAACGGGCGGAATTCGTCCGGCCGCATCACGGTTCGCCATCGGGGTGGCGGGGTCAAGCGCATGCTCCGGGACATCGACTTCCGGCGCGAGAAGCTCGGGATCCCGGCCAAGGTGGCGGGCATCGAGTACGATCCGAACCGTTCGGCGCGAATCGCGCTCCTGCACTACCGGGACGGTGAGAAGCGCTACATCATCGCGCCGCTGGGGCTCAAGCCGGGCGACGTCGTGATGTCGGGACCGCAAGCGGATATCCTCCCGGGTAACGCGTTGCCCATCCGGAACATCCCCCTGGGGACGCTGGTGCACAACGTGGAGTTGCAACCCGGAAAGGGCGGCCAGCTCTGCCGGAGTGCCGGCACGCTGGCGCAGCTCCTGGCGAAGGAAGGCGATCACGCGAACCTGAAGCTGCCCTCGGGGGAGGTGCGGCAGGTGAAGCTCGAGTGCATGGCGACCGTGGGTCAGGTGGGGAACCTGGACCACGAGAACGTCTCCATGGGGAAGGCCGGACGCGTGCGGTGGCGCGGTTTCAGGCCCGCCGTCCGCGGCACCGTGATGAACCCGGTAGATCATCCCATGGGGGGCGGCGAGGGCAAGGGCAAGGGCAACCATCCCATGACCCCGTGGGGCAAGCCCACCAAGGGCTACAAGACGCGGCGAGGCGCCAGGCCGTCCGACCGCTACATCGTCACGCGCAGGACCAAGTAGGGAGAGGACGGCATGGGACGCTCGCTGAGCAAGGGACCGTATGTCGAGCTTCGGTTGCAGAGTCGGGTCGAGGACCTCAACCGCGCGCGCCAGAAGAAGGTGCTCAAGACCTGGTCGCGCCGGTCGACCATCCTGCCGGAGTTCGTCGGCCACACGCTCGCCGTGCACAACGGGAAGAAGTTCATCCCGGTCTACATGACGGAGAACATGGTCGGGCACCGGCTGGGCGAGTTCGCTCTGTCCCGGACCTTCAAGGCGCACGGGGCCTCGGAGAAGGCCTCGACCTCCCCCACGGGCAAGACGTGAACCGGCCATGAAGACAGAGGCGACCGCACGGTACATCCGGGTGCCGGCCAGCAAGGCCCGGCTGGTGCTGGACCACATCCGTGGCAAGTCCGTGGGAGAGGCACTCGCCACGCTCCAGCTCGCGCCGAAAGCCGCCGCGCGGCTGATCGAGAAGGTCCTGCGGTCGGCCATCGCCAACGCCGAGCACAACCACCAAGTTCGAAACCTCGACGACCTCCGCGTGGTCAAGGCGATTGCCGACGGGGGGCCCTCGATGAAGCGGGTGTCGCCCCGCGCCATGGGGCGGGCGTTCTTCATCAAGCACCGGACCAGTCACCTCACAATCGAGCTCTCCGACGAGACGCCGCGTGCCGAGTCGCGGCGGGCGGGCGCGAGGTAACCATGGGGCAGAAGACACATCCGATCGGGTTCCGGCTGGGCACCACGCGCACGTGGAGTTCCCGGTGGTTCGCCACCAAGGGCTACGCCGCTCTCCTGCACGAAGACGTGAAGATCCGGCGCTTCATCAAGTCCGCGCTCTATCACGCGGGGATCTCGCGGATCGACATCGAGCGCTCGGCCAACCGAGCGCGGATCACCATCTTCACCGCCCGGCCGGGCATCATCATCGGCCGGAAGGGCGCCGAGGTGGAGAAACTGAAGAACGAGATCCAGATTCGCACCGCAAAGGAGGTCCACCTCAACATCGAGGAGGTGGTCCATCCGGAGCTGGACGCCCAGCTGGTGGCCGAGAACGTCGCGCTGCAGCTCCAGAAGCGCGTGGCGTTCCGGCGCGCCATGAAGAAGGCGGTGCAGTCCGCCCTGCGACTGGGCGCCGACGGCATCAGGATCGCGTGCTCGGGCCGCCTGGGCGGCTCCGAGATCGCCCGCCGCGAGTGGTACCGGGATGGGCGGGTGCCGCTGCACACGATCCGGGCCGACATCGACTACGGGCTCGCCGAGGCGCACACGACCTACGGCGCCATCGGCGTGAAGGTGTGGATCTTCAAGGGTGAGGTTCTCCCCACCCAGCGGCCCAGCGAGGTCTAACGACCATGCTGATGCCCAAGCGCGTCAAGTACCGCAAGGCCCAGCGTGGGCGCATGGCCGGCAAGGCCCAGCGCGGGTCGACGCTCGCCTTCGGCGACTACGGCTTGAAGGCGCTGGAGCCTGGCTGGGTGACCAACCGGCAGATCGAGGCGGCGCGCGTGTCGCTCGCCCGGAGCGTGAAGCGGGGCGGGAAGATCTTCATTCGTATCTTCCCGGACAAGCCGGTCACCAAGAAGCCCGCCGAGACCCGGATGGGCAAGGGCAAGGGTAATCCCGAGGGCTGGGTGGCGGTGGTCAAGCCAGGGCGCATCCTCTACGAGATGGAAGGCGTGGACGAGGCCACTGCACGGGACGGGTTCCGGCTCGCGGCCCAGAAGTTCGGGATCAAGACCAAGTTCGTGTCCCGGACGCGGACAGTGTGAGGCGATCATGAAGGCGGTCACGTGGCGCGAGATGTCGGGCGACGAGCTCGGGCAGAAGGCGAAGGAGCTGACCGAGGAGCTGTTCAACCTGCGGTTCCAGCTGTCCATGGGCGTGGCAAAGAACCCGTCCCGCGTGGGCCACGCCAGGCGCGATCTGGCGCGGGTCAAGACCGTGCTGCGCGAGCGTGGGTTGACGGCGGCGGGCGAAGCGCAGCCGAAGAAGCAAGCGTAGCGTTCCGGCGGGGGCGGGCGGGCGAGAGCCCGGGTGCCCGCCCCAGCTGAAAGGACCAACGTGGGAGAGAAGAAGACCCGAGAGGGCGTGGTGGTCAGCGACAAGATGACGAAGACCCGTGTGGTTCGCATCGAGCGGGTTTTCCGCCACCCCCGGTATGAGCGCGTCGTCCGGCGGAGCAAGCGGCTGAAGGCGCATGATGCGACGAATGCCAGCAAGACGGGGGATCGCGTGCTCATCGAAGAGACGCGGCCGCTGTCCAGGGACAAGCGGTGGCGGATCCGCGAGATTCTGACCCGCGTGTCGTGAGGGACTCCGAGGGAGAGAGCGGAACACAGCCATGATCCAGCCGAGAACGATGCTCGATGTGGCGGATAACTCCGGGGCCAAGAAGGCCCAGTGCATCCGCGTGATGGGTGGCGGGAACAAGCGGACCGCGTCCCTTGGCGACATCGTCATCGTCGCCGTCAAGGAAGCCGCTCCGGACGGGACCGTGAAGAAGGGCGAGGTGGCCCGGGCCGTCGTGGTGCGCACGGTGAAAGAGGTGGGACGGAAGGACGGGTCCTACATCCGCTTCGACAGGAACGCGGTCGTGCTCGTCAAGGCCGACGACAACCCGGTGGGGACCCGCATCTTCGGCCCCGTGGCCCGGGAACTCAGGGACAAGCAGTTCACGAAGATCATCTCCCTGGCGCCGGAAGTCATCTAGGGAGGCCGTAGAGGACGATCATGGCGCAGGCCCACGTTCGGAAGGGAGACACGGTGGTGGTGGTGGCCGGGAAAGAGCGAGGCAAGCGAGGGAAGGTGCTCCGGGTGCTGCCTGCAGAGGGGCGAGTCCTCGTCGAGCGCCTCAACATGATGAAGAAGCACCAGCGCCCCACTCAGAGGCTTCGCCAGGGCGGTATCATCGAGCGCGAGGCGCCCCTGCACCTCTCGAACGTGATGCTGGTGGATCCTCGGACCGATGCACCCACGCGGGTTGGCGTCCGTCTGCTGACGGACGGCAAGAAGGCCCGCATCGCCAAGAAGTCTGGCGAGATCATCGACAAGGCGTAAGACCATGGCCGAGGCGAAGAAGGCTGACAAGGCGCAGAAGGCCCCCAAGGCGGGGCCGGCCGTTGCCGCTGGAAAGAAGCAGCCGGCGCCGGCGGGCAAGGGGGGCAAAGGCGCTCCGTCCGCTGCCCCCGAGGCGCCGGCCGCGCGCCCAAAGGTGACGGGGGCGGTTCCCCCTCGTCTGCGGGAGCGGTTCCGGGCCACGGTGATCCCTGCCCTCATGAAAGAGCGCGGCTATACCAACCCCTTCCAGGTGCCGCGGCTCCGGAAGATCGTCATCAACATGGGCGTGGGCGAGGGCAAGGAAAACGCCAAGGTACTCGACTTCGCCACGGCGGATCTGCAGGCCATCACGGGGCAAAAACCCGTGGTCACCCGCGCCAAGAAATCCATTGCGAACTTCAAGCTGCGTGAGAACGCGTCCATCGGATGCAAGGTCACGCTCCGCGGGGCCCGGATGTACGAGTTCATGGACCGGCTGGTCAACGTGGCGCTGCCGCGCGTGCGGGACTTCAGGGGCGTCGCTCCCAAGGCCTTCGACGGCCGCGGCAACTACGCTCTCGGGCTCAAGGAGCAGGTGATCTTTCCGGAGATCGTGTACGACAAGGTGGACAAGGTGCGCGGCATGGACGTCATCATGGTGACCAGCGCGAAGACCGACGAAGAGGCGAAGGCGCTGCTGACCCACCTCGGCGTGCCCTTCAGGGAGTCCTGAGCATGGCGAAGACCTCACTGATCATGAAGTCCCGGCGCCCGCCGAAGTTTCAGTCGCGGGCCTACTCGCGCTGCAAGATCTGCGGGCGCCCGCGCGGCTTCCTCCGCAAGTTCCAGTGCTGCCGGCTCTGCTTCCGGGAGCTGGCGCTCAAGGGCGAAGTGCCGGGCGTGATCAAGGCGAGCTGGTAGGAGGGGCGCGGCCATGATGACCGATCCCATCGCAGATCTGCTGACCCGCATCCGTAATGCCAGTGGCGCCGAGCACGAGAAGGTGGACATCCCGGCCTCCAAGCTGAAGGTCCGGGTCACCGAGATCCTCAAGGCGGAGGGGTTCATCAAGAACTTCCGTCTCATCGAGGAGCCCAAGCCGGGAACCGTGCGCGTGTACCTGAAGTACGGGGTGGGGAACGAGAAGGTCATCTCCGGCTTGGTGCGTGTGTCCCGGCCCGGCCGTCGCGTGTACGTGGGCAAGGACAAGATCCCCTCCATCCTGGGGGGCATGGGCGTCGCCATCCTCTCCACATCGCGCGGTGTCATGACCGACCGTGAGGTCCGGAAGCTGGGGCTGGGCGGCGAAGTCCTGGCCTACGTCTGGTAGGAGCGACCATGTCCAGAATCGGCAGGAAGCCTATTCCCATCCCCCAGGGCGTCACGGTCGCCATCGAGGGGAACACCGTGCGGGTGGAGGGGCCCAAGGGCAAGCTCTCGCACACACTCCCGGCGGGCGTCTCGGTCGCGGCGGGTGGGAACGTCCTCACGGTTGGGCGGAGCTCGGATCACCGAACCGTGCGGGCCCTGCACGGGCTCACGCGCTCCCTGATCGCCAACATTGTCCACGGGGTCAAGGACGGCTTCGAGCGGAAGCTCGAGATCGTCGGCATCGGCTACCGGGCTCAGCTCGCTGGGCAGAATCTCCAGCTCGCTTTGGGGTACTCGCACCCGGTGATCTTCCCGCTGCCGGAGGGCGTCCAGGCCGAGGTGGAGAAGCAGGTCTCCATCACGTTGCGCGGGACTGACAAGGCCCTCCTCGGGCAGACGGCGGCCAAGCTCCGCGCGCTGCGCAAGCCGGATCCGTACAAGGGCAAGGGAATCAAGTACGCGGGCGAGTACATTCGGCGGAAGGTCGGCAAGAAGGCGGGGGCCAAGTAAATGATCACGAGTCACAAGGTCGAGGGGCGCAAGATCCGCCACCTGCGCATCCGGCGCACGGTCCGCGGGACGCCGCAACGCCCGCGGCTCACTGTGTTCCGCAGCCTGAACCACATCTACGCGCAGATCATCGACGATGCGTCGGGGCGGACCCTGGTGGCGGTGGATAGCCGCGCGCCGGAGTTTCAGCAGAAGATGAAAACCGGCGGCAACGTGACGGCGGCCAAACTGGTGGGCGACCTGCTCGCCCAGCGCGCTCGCGCACATGGCGTGAGCGCCGTCGTTTTCGACCGGGGGGGCTATCAATATCACGGGCGGGTCAAGGCGCTGGCCGATGCGGCACGAGCCGGCGGCCTCACGTTCTGAGGAGGGGTGAGTGGCTGAGGCACGCATCGATTCCAGTGCGCTCGATCTGACCGACCGGGTCGTCGCCATCAACCGCGTGGCGAAGGTTGTCAAGGGCGGCCGGCGGTTCTCCTTCACGGCCCTCGTGGTCGTGGGGGACGGACACGGCCACGTGGGCGTCGGGCTCGGCAAGGCCCGCGAGGTGCCCGAGGCGATCCGGAAGTCGGTGGAGCACGCCAAGAAGGATCTGGTCTACGTGCCCCTTCGGGACACCACCGTTCCGTGCGAGATCACGGGCCGTTTCGGCGCGGCGCGCGTCTACCTCAAGCCCGCCGCCCAGGGCACGGGAGTCATCGCGGGCGGGGCTGTGCGCCCGGTGCTGGAGGCGGCCGGAGTCCAGGACATCCTGACGAAGACCATCGGCACCAACAACCCGCACAACGTGCTGAAGGCCACGATCGATGCGTTCCGGCAGATGAAGCGGCTGCTCGATCTCCACGCCACACGCCGGCGCTCGGTGGACGGCGAGAGCCAGGAGGTCGCGGGTGTCAAGGAAGGTTAAGGTCACGCTGGTGAAGAGCATCATCGGGCTCAACCCGAAGCAGGAGGCGACCGTCAAGGCGCTGGGGCTGCACCGCATTCGGCACACGGTGGAGCACGACGACACCCCGACGATACGGGGCATGATCAAGGCGGTGGGGTTCTGCCT